>JBOHII010000298.1:0-3444 GCA_050725955.1 Pseudolabrys sp.
GCGGCAGCAGCCGGCTGATCAGGCTGCGCGATCGGGCTGCGGATGGCGGGGTGGCGGACACCCGCGCTATATACACGAGATAGGCTGACCTGCGGCCCGAGCAGGCCGATCTCACCGCCTTGTGAGCCTTTGTGAGGTGCTCGGAAAGAGCGGACGCCCATCGGAGCAAGTCGCATTGACGCGCTCCAGCCCCTCCCTTATAAGCCGCGCAAATCGCGTGCCGAACTCGCACGGATGCGGGTTTTCCCGGCCGATTCAGGGGTCGTTATTCGCGTCCCTATCGCCACGGCGCGACCAGCGGAGAACTAAAAACGTGAAGCGGACCTACCAACCGAGCAAGCTTGTACGCAAGCGCCGTCACGGTTTCCGCACGCGCATGGCCACCAAAGGCGGGCGCAAGGTCTTGTCGGCACGGCGCTCGCGCGGGCGCAAGCGCCTGTCCGCCTGAGGGCGGGCGCATACAGCCGCGCGCATTGCTTTAAATGGAACGATTGAAGCAACGGGCGGAATTTCTGGCCGCGGCGACGGGAGCCAAGATTTCCGCCGCCGCGTTCGTGCTACAGGCGCGCAGGCGGAAGGATGACGGACCGGCGCGGTTCGGATTCACCGTGTCGAAGAAAGTCGGCAATGCGGTTGAACGAAACCGGGTGCGCCGGCGCTTACGGGAAATCGTCCGGCACGCGGCCGCCAACCGGATAAGAATTGGACACGATTATGTGCTAATCGGGCGGCGCGCGGCGCTCAATGTTCCCTTCGCACGGATTGCCGAGGATTTCGAGGGGGCGCTGCGGCGTATGCATGCGGGGGCGCGCAAGGTCAACACAGGATCCCGATGACCGACAGTAAAAATACCATCCTTGCCATCGTGCTGTCGGCAATTGTGCTGATCGCCTGGCAGTTTTTCTTCGCCATGCCACAGCAAAAAGCGCGACAGGAGAAACTGCAGGCCGAGCAGATTGCGCAGAAACATCAAGCGACGGCGCAGCCGACCCAGCCCGGCCAGCCGGCGAAAGCCCCGCAAATCGGACCGGCGCAGGTGCCAGGGCAAGCGGCGCAGACCCCTGCCGCCTTGGCCGCCAACCGCGAGGCGGCGGTGGCGGCATCCCCGCGCGTGGCGATTGCGACCGACAGCCTGCAGGGTTCGATCGATCTCAAAGGCGCGCGCATCGACGACCTCGCGCTGCTCAAGTTCCGCGAGACGGTAGATCCGAAATCGCCGCCGATCGTGCTGCTCTCGCCGTCCGGCAGTCCCGACCCGTTCTATGCCGAATTCGGCTGGACCAATTCCGCCGGCAGCAATGTGAAGGTGCCCGCCTCGGACACGCTGTGGACGCAGGCCGGGTCCGGCGCCCTCGACCTCGGCCATCCGGTGACGCTGACCTACGACAACGGCGAAGGTCTCGAATTCCACCGCACTATCGCGATTGACGACAAATATCTGTTCACGATCAAGGACGAGGTGGTGAACAAGACCGACAAGCCGGTCTCGCTGTTCCCGTTCGCGCTGATTTCGCGGCACGGCACGCCGAAGACGCTCGGCTACTATATTCTGCACGAAGGCTTGATCGGCAAGTTCGGCGACGAGAGTTCTAAGGAAGTCACCTATAAGAGCATCGCGGAAAAGAAGGAGATGACCTTCAACGCCACCAATGCGTGGCTGGGCATCACCGATAAATACTGGGCGGCCGTTCTGCTGCCGAAAACCGATGCCCATGTCATAGCGAATTTCCGCGCCGACAAGCTCGGCACGCTGGAGACCTATCAGACCGACTATCTGCTCGACGCGCGGACGATCGCGCCTGGCTCGACCGCAACGGCCGAATCGCGCCTGTTCGCCGGCGCCAAGGAAGTGCGGGTAGTCAACGAATACGAAAACCAGCTCCATCTCAATCATTTCGATCTGCTGATCGACTGGGGCTGGTTCTATTTCATTACCAAGCCGTTGTTCTTCGTGATCGACTACATCTACCGGCTGGTCGGCAATTTCGGCATCGCTATTCTGATTGTCACCGTGCTGATCAAGGCGGCGTTCTTCCCGCTCGCCAACAAATCCTATGCCTCGATGGCGAAAATGAAGGCGGTGCAGCCGCAGATGAAGGCGCTGCGCGAGCGTTATCCGTATGACAAGGCCAAGCAGCAGCAAGAGCTGATGGCGCTATACAAGAAGGAAAAGATCAATCCTCTGGCCGGTTGTCTGCCGATCGCCATTCAAATTCCCGTGTTTTTCTCACTCTACAAAGTGTTGTTCGTCACCATCGAAATGCGCCACGCGCCGTTTTTCGGCTGGATCCACGACCTGTCGGCACCGGACCCGACCAATTTGTTCACTCTTTTCGGGCTCCTACAGATCGATCCGACGACCGTGCCGATGATCGGGCATTTCCTGCATCTCGGCGCCTGGCCGCTGATCATGGGCGTGACCATGTGGGCGCAGATGAAACTCAATCCGACGCCGCCGGATCCGACCCAGGCGATGATCTTCAACTGGATGCCGGTAATCTTCACCTTCATGCTGGCGAGTTTCCCGGCCGGACTGGTGATCTACTGGGCCTGGAACAATTCGCTGTCGGTCGCGCAGCAAAGCATCATCATGCGCAAGCACGGCGCCAAGATCGAGTTGATCGACAACATCAAGGCATTGTTCGTGAAAAAGAAGACGCAAGAATAGCCGAGCAAAGTCTTCGTCTGCTGTTCTGCCGACCCGATGTTCTTGACCGCCGGGCCTTAACGCCGATGCAACCCTTCACCCGCGACGAACTGGAAGCAGGCCGGCGCCTGTTCGCCGGCGACTGGCAATTTGCCGCCGCCGCCGGCTCGCCCGTCTCGCTCCCCGCCATGCGCGGCACCGAGATCGCGTTCGCCGGCCGCTCCAATGTCGGCAAGTCGAGCCTGATCAACGCGCTCACCGGCCGCAAAAACCTGGCGCGCATTTCGCGCACCCCCGGCCGCACACAGGAACTGATCTTCTTCACCGCCGGCAGCTCGCTCAATTTGGTGGACATGCCGGGCTACGGCTATGCCGCCGCGGCAAAAACCAAGATCGCGACATGGACCGAGCTGATCCACGCCTACCTGCGCGGGCGCGCCAATCTCGCGCGCATCTATGTGCTGGTCGATGCCCGCCACGGGCTGAAGGAAACCGACGCGCCGATGTTCGACGCTCTCGGCCAGGTCGCGGTCAGCCATCAGGTCGTGCTGACCAAATGCGACGCGGTGAAACCGGCCGAGCTTGCCGCGCGCATCGGTGAAGTCGAAGCGGCGCTCGCCAAGCGCCCGGCCGCCTATCCGAACGTGCTCGCCACCTCGGCGCATGACGGCAGCGGCATTGCCGAACTGCGCGCGGCGGTGGCGCGGCTGTTGCAAGAGCGAAAGCGCTAAAGCAAAGGTTTCTCGCTACAGCCCCAGATACGCCTGTCTGATCTCGGGCATTTTTGCCAGCTGGGC
>JBOHII010000299.1:0-4490 GCA_050725955.1 Pseudolabrys sp.
GGCGTATTCACCAATGGCGGCTATGCCGACTTTATGATGGTGCCGCATCCGCGCTATCTGTTCGACATCGGCAGCCTGCCGCCGGAGCGCGTCGCCCCGCTCGCCTGTTCGGGCGTGACCACCTACGGCGCCTTGAAGAAGGTGACCACGCTCACGCGCGAGCCGACGGTGATCATCGGCGCCGGCGGGCTCGGGCTGATGTGCCTCGCCTTGCACGGCAAGATGGGCGGACATTCGGCCATCGTCGTGGACATCGACCCGGTCAAGCGTGACGCGGCGAAAAAAGCCGGCGCCGTCGCGGTGGTGGACGGCAACGCGCCGGACGCGGCCTAGCAGATCAAGACGCTGACCAAAGGCGGCGCCTGGGCCGTGATCGACGTCGTCGGCTCCTCGCAGTCGGCGCAAGTCGGTTTTGACAGCCTGACCAAAGGCGGCAAATACATCGTCGTCGGCCTCTACGGTGGCGACTTCACGGTATCGCTGCCGCCGATCCCGATGCGCGCGCTGACCATCCAGGGGTCCTATGTCGGCAGCGTGCCGGAGACGGCCGAATTGATGGACCTCGTCCGCCGCACCGGACTGCCGGACGTGCCGGTGACGACGCGCCCGCTCGACGATGTCAATGCCGTGCATGATGAACTGCGCGCCGGCAAGGTGATCGGCCGCACGGTGCTGATGCCGGCGGGTTGATACATCAATAGCCGACGCTTCGCGCCGGCGTTCTCGATTCAAGAAACCGCGGCCGCAGGCCGCCTATGCCCTCTCCCCGCGTGCGGGGCGAGGGGGAAGAAGAAAATGTCACCCGATCTTTATTTAGCGCCCTCGCTCATCGTCAAAATGGCTATTACCGCCGGCTTCGTGCTGGGGGCGACGGTCGCCGCCGAGCGCGCCGGCCCGCTGGTCGGTGGGCTGGTGGCGACGCTGCCGATCGGCGCCGGCCCGGTCTATGTGTTCCTGGCGCTCGATCACGACGCGCATTTCATCGCGCAAAGCGCGGTGGCGAGCCTCGCCATCAACGCAGTAAACGTGATCTTCGCCACCGTCTATGTGCTGCTGGCGCAGCGCCGTTCGCTGTTCGTCAGTCTGTCCGTCGGCCTTGTGACGTGGTTTGCGCTGGCGCTGGTCATTCACGCGGTGCCATGGACGGTGCCGACGGCGCTGGCCATGAACGTTACGGTGCTTTGCGTGTGCCTGTGGCTGGTGCGGCCGCTGCGCCGTGTGACCATGCCGCCGTTGCGCAGGCGCTGGTTCGATCTGGCGCTGCGCGCGCTGCTGGTGGCACTGCTGGTCGGCGTGACGGTGAGCCTGAGCTTCCGTATCGGTCCGCGCGGCAGCGGTATCCTTGCCGTGTTTCCCGTCGTGCTGATCAGCATCATGCTGATCCTGCACCCGCGCGTCGGCGGCAAGCCGACCGCCGCGGTGCTCGCCAACGCCGTGCTCGGCCTGGTCGGTTTTGCGCTTGCCACCTTGGTCCTGCATTTCGCCGCCGAGCCGTTCGGCCTCGCCGTCGGACTGGCGCTGGCGCTCGCCACCTCGATCGGCTGGAGCCTGACGGTGCTCGCCGCGCGCCGGCATGGGATTGCGGTATGAGCGTTTTTCTGGCCGGGCTGCTGCTGAAGATTGCCATGACGGCGGGCATCGTGGTGGCGGCCTCGGTGGTGGTTGAGCGCAGCGGGCCGTTCATCGGCGCCCTCATCGCCTCGCTGCCGACGGCGGGCGGCGCCGCCATGATCATCCTCGCCTTCGAGCATCCGCCGGCTTTCATCGCCACCAGCGCCGTCGGCAGCATGGTCGCCGATGCCGTATGCTCGATCTTCGCGCTGAGCTACGCGGCGCTGGCGCAGCGCCGGTCGCTGCCCGTGAGCCTAGGCGGCGCGTTTCTGGTGTGGCTCACGGCGGCTTTCCTGTCGCGCCTCCTCGATTGGAGCGCGATGGGCGCGCTGCTGCTCAACGCCATCGTGTTTCCAGCGGCGATCCTCGCCAGCCGGCGCTTCCTCGGCGGCGGAACCGTGCAGGCGCGGGTTGCGCTCACCGGCCGCGACCTCGCCTGGCGCGCCGCCGTGGTGACGCTTTGCGTTCTCGTCGTCACCGCCGCCAGTACCTCGATCGGGCCGTATTTCTCCGGCGTATTCGCATTTTTCCCGGTGGCGATGGGCTCGTTCTTCATCATCCTACATTCGCGGCTCGGCGGACCGGCGGCGGCAAGCGTTGCAGCCCACGTCCAGGCGCCGTTGATCGGTCTGTGTCTCGGGCTGCTCGCCGTGCATTACCTCGCCGAGCCGGTCGGCGTGTGGTGGTCCTACGCGGCAGGGCTGAGCATCGGCATCGGTTGGAACGCGCTGTTGTGGCTCGCCCGCAATCGGCGGCGGCGGAATAAGGGCGCGTACCCATAAATCGAGATTGGCGAGCACCGGTTGGCCGGCAGGCGCCGGCGGAAATTCGGCGGTGCGGCCGGCATGTCAGCTAAGGGCCGAGTGTGTTGAAGAAGTCGGCAGTTGCGGCGCACGGGATTCGCTGATTCAGTCGTGGCTATAGCCAGGACTGAAGATCATGATGGGACATCGGCAAGTCGAACAGGCTGCGTTGTTCTATGAGTTCTCGCTCGAAAGACACGTTCCGCCCGATCATCTCCTGCGGTCGATTGACCGATTTGTTGAACTCGGAGAAGTCCGGCGGGAGCTGGCTCCGTTCTATAGTACGATGGGCAGGCCCTCGATCGATCCGGAACTGATGATCCGGATGTTGATCGTGGGCTATTGCTTCGGCATCCGCTCCGAGCGGCGACTGTGCGACGAGGTTCACCTCAATCTGGCGTATCGCTGGTTCTGCCGGCTTGGGCTCGATGGCCAAGTGCCGGATCACTCCACCTTCTCGAAGAACCGGCACGGGCGCTTCCGCCAGAGCGACCTGCTGCGGCGGGTGTTCGAGATGGTCCTGCAACGCTGCATCCGGGAGGGACTGGTCGGTGGCGAAGGCTTTGCGGTCGATGCCAGCCTAATCAAGGCCGAGGCAAACCGGCAGAAGGGTGTCGAGGGCGAGAAGGGACTCCCGCCGGAGGCTACCGGACGGGCGGTTGAGGAGTATCTGTCGGTACTCGACGATGCGGCCTTCGGCGCGGCGACCGAGGTAGTGCCCAAGTTCATCTCGCCGGCCGATCCGGCTGCGCGCTGGACCGGAGCTCATGGCGGGCAGGCCTTCTTCGCCTACTCAACCAACTACCTGATTGATGTCGAGCATGCGATCATCGTCGATGTCGAGGCCACCACGGCGATCCGCCAGGCCGAGGTGCTCGCTGCCAAACGCATGATCGAGCGCTCGATGCAGCGTTTTGATCTCTACCCAGCAAAGCTCATGGGCGACAGCGCCTATGGCTCGGCCGAGATGCTCAGCTGGCTGGTCTACGAGCATGGCATCGAGCCGCACGTGACGGTGTTCGACAAGTCGGCGCGTAAAGACGGCACGTTCTCGCGCGAGGACTTCACCTACGATCATGCCGGTGACGTCTACTACTGTCCTGGCGGCAAGATGCTCACCACGACGGGCTCGCTGCTTGACGGAACGACATTGCGTTACCGCGCGAGCAAGCACGATTGCCAAGCCTGCCGCCTAAAGCCCCAATGCTGTCCAAAAGAGCCGGCCAGGTACGTACCGAGATCGATCTACGAAGGGGCTCGCGACATGGCGCGTCAAATCGCGAGATCGTGGGAAGGCCGGGTATCGCGGCGGCTGCGCAAGAAGGTCGAGATGCTGTTCGCCCACCTCAAACGTATCCTCAAACTCGATCGACTGCGACTACGCGGACCGAATGGTGCGCGCGATGAGTTCCTCCTCGCAGCAACCGCTCAGAACCTCAGGAAGTTGGCGAAGCTGGTACCGGTGCCGAGCTTCCAGCCAGCCTGAAGACAACCTTGATTGGCAAGCCACTCCCCGTCGTCAGTTCAGCCCGAGCAACTTCGATCTACTGCCGAGTTTTTCAACGGAATCGGTCATTTTCGACCGATCCGGCCGGCTTTGTCTGCCAACCGAAGTCCGCTTCGCCCTGAACGCGGACCTGAGGCTGCCCGCGACAGGCAGGAAAGCGGCATCCGGAACGCCGGCCTAGTCAGCGATATGAAGTTGCTCGACATATTCGTTCGTCAAACCACCGCACAATGTCATCCTTGAGGGTGTGATGCTCGATCACAACATCAACCTGTCAAAACAGGTCGGGCGCCCGTTTGAGATGGCTGACGGAATAAAACGGGTCGTTTGGCGCGGCGATGTTCCGCATGCTGTTTTTGCAGACGGAGGCGGCCTTGTCGGCCTCGCGGCGTTGCACTGTCAGGGCCGGGCGAAGCAGCACATCCGGACTTTCACGCCCGCGATCCGGAGTGACGATGAAGCGCCTGCTGTCGAGGGCACAGCGGCTCCCGAGTCCCTGGTCACCGCTGCCTATCGGGTCTTGTTGGGGCGCGAGCCGGACGCCGAGGGCTTGCGCGCCTGGACCGATC
>JBOHII010000300.1:0-7150 GCA_050725955.1 Pseudolabrys sp.
TCTCGAAGGATGGCGGACGTCACGCCGTCGCCAGTTTGGCTCCGGTGCCGATCGGACACGAGACGCCGGTGCCGCCGAGCCCGCAATAACCCATCGGATTCTTCGCCAGATATTGCTGGTGATAGTCCTCGGCGAAATAGAACTCAGGCGCATCGACGATTTCAGTGGTGATGGCGCCATAGCGCTTCTTGTCGAGCTCGGCCTGATACATCGCCTTGGAGGCTTGCGCCGACTGCTTTTGCTCGGGCGTGAAGGTGTAGATGCCGGAGCGATATTGGGTGCCGACATCGTTGCCCTGGCGCATGCCTTGCGTCGGGTCGTGGCTCTCCCAGAACGTCTTGAGCAGGGTGTCGTAGGAGATTTTCTTCGGATCGTAGACCACCAGCACCACTTCATTGTGGCCGGTGCGGCCCGAGCAGACCTCCTCATAGATCGGGTTCGGCGTCACGCCGCCGGCGTAGCCGACGGCGGTGACATAGACCCCCTCGCCCAATTCCCAGAATATCTTCTCGGCACCCCAGAAGCAGCCGAGGCCGAATATCGCCTTCTGCGCGCCCTCCGGATAAGGCCCTTTGAGCGCGTGTTGATTGATGAAATGGGTCTGCGCGGTGCGGATGGCGTAGTCGCGTCCGGGCAGCGCCTGCGCCGCCGTGGGCATGGCAATTTTCTTGAAGCCGAACATGGTTTGGTTCTCCCTCGATCGCTGAGCGCAATATAAGCCTGCAAGCGCCGTTGTGAAATGCGGTCGCCGATCACGACTAGGCCAAGGCGCCGCACGCTGCGTTCACGCGGGCGTTAGCGCTCACCGCGCGTAGCCGATCAGGGGTTTCTTCCTGCGTCCGAGCAGAATGAGCAGGATGCCGACAAGGCCAAGCAGGCTCCAGGCCGGCGCCGCCAGGATGGACAGCATCACCGGATCCCACAACAGACCGCCGGCATAGGGCTCGATCAGGGGTTTCAGCCGGACCAGACTGCCCGCATTGATCAACTCCCACAGCGCCCGCACGGTGGTGAGCGAAAGGGCATTGCCGGCGATCGACTTGGTGCCGTCGTAGATCACCAGAATAAAGGCTGCGGCGAGCGCGATCAGGCCGAGGAAACGGAACAGAAAACGGATCATGGTTGGGGGGTCTTTTCCTTGGCTTGCGCTACCGATTAGCGCGCGGCGCGGCCCGGTTCAACCGCCGCCCGTAGCCGCCGCCTTCCCTTGAGCTTTTGTCGCAGATACCGCTAACGTCCCCCTCCGCCGGGCAATACCGGTTGTGTCATGGAGTAGCAATGCCCGCCAAACGCCCCGGCCGCAGCCGGCCGACTTTTACCGACCAAGAAGCCCTGCAATTCCACAGCGTCGGCCGGCCCGGCAAGCTGGAAGTCATCGCCACCAAGCCGATGGCCACCCAGCGCGACCTTTCGCTCGCCTATTCGCCGGGCGTCGCCGTGCCGGTGCTCGCCATCGCCGAGGACCCGAGCCGCGCCTACGATTACACGGTCAAGGGCAATTTCGTCGCCGTCATCACCAACGGCACCGCGATATTGGGCCTGGGCAACCGCGGGGCGCTGGCGGCCAAGCCGGTGATGGAAGGCAAGGCGGTGCTGTTCAAGCGCTTTGCCGACATCGACTCCATCGATCTGGAAGTCTCGACCGAAGACCCCGACCAGTTCATCAACTGTGTGCGCTACCTTGGCGCCGGCTGGGGCGGCATCAATCTCGAAGACATCAAGGCCCCGGAATGCTTCATCATCGAACAGCGCCTGCGCGAATTGCTCGATATTCCGGTGTTCCATGACGACCAGCACGGCACCGCGATCATCTCGGCGGCCGGACTGATCAACGCGCTCGATCTCACCGGGCGCGACATCAAGAGCACCAAGCTCGTGTGCAACGGCGCGGGAGCGGCCGGCATTGCCTGTCTCGAACTGCTCAAGGCAATCGGCTTTACGCCCAGCAATCTGATCCTGTGCGACACCAAGGGCGTGATCTATCAGGGCCGTACCGACGGCATGAACCAGTGGAAATCGGGCTACGCGGTGAAGACCTCGGCGCGCACGCTGGCCGAGGCGCTGGACGGCGCCGACGTGTTCTACGGCCTCTCCGCCAAGGGCGCGGTGACCAAGGCGATGATCAAGTCGATGGCGGACAAGCCGATCATCTTCGCCATGGCCAATCCCGACCCTGAAATCACGGTCGAGGAGGTCGCCGAAGTGCGCGACGACGCCATCATGGCGACCGGACGCTCCGACTACCCGAACCAGGTCAACAACGTGCTCGGTTTTCCCTACATCTTCCGCGGCGCGCTCGACGTGCGGGCCTCCGCGATCAACATGGAGATGAAGATCGCCGCCGCCCGTGCGCTTGCCGATCTCGCGCGCGAGGACGTGCCCGACGAAGTCGCCGCCGCCTATGGCGCGCGGCCGAAATTCGGACCCGACTACATCATCCCGGTGCCTTTCGATCCGCGGTTGATCTCGGCGGTGCCTCCGGCGGTGGCGAAAGCGGCCATGGACACCGGCGTCGCCCGTAAGCCGATCGTCGACATGGACGCCTACCGCCACCAGTTGAACGCGCGGCGCGATCCGATCGCCGGGACCCTGGTGCAGGTCTATGCGCGGCTGCGCCGGCAGCCCAAGCGCGTGGTGTTCGCCGAAGGCGAGGAAGAACAAGTGATCCGCGCAGCGGCGAGTTTCGTGCACCAGGGGCTGGGCACCGCGCTGCTGGTCGGGGTGGAGGACCGCGTGCGGGCATCCGCCAAGGAAGCCGGCATCGATCTCAGCGAAGGCATCGAGATCATCAATGCCCGGCTGTCGACCCGCAATACGGTCTATCTCAACCACCTGTATGAGCGGTTGCAGCGGCGCGGCTACCTGTTGCGCGATTGCCAGCGGCTGGTGAACACCGACCGCAATTACTTCGCCGCCTGCATGGTGGCGCTCGGCGATGCCGACGCCATGGTAACCGGCGTGACGCGCAATTTCTCGGTCGCACTCGAGGACGTGCGCAATGTCATCGATCCCAAGCCCGGTCACCGCGTGATCGGCGTGTCGCTGGTGGTGGCGCGCGGGCGCACGGTGCTGGTGGCCGACACCGCGGTCACCGAAATGCCGGAGGCGCATGAGATTGCCGAAATCGCCATCGAGGCGGCGGGTGTCGCGCGCCGGCTCGGCTATGAGCCGCGGCTGGCGCTGCTCGCCTTCTCGACCTTCGGCCATCCGCAGGGCGAGCGTTCGGCGCGGGTGATCGAAGCCGTGCGCATTCTCGACGGCAAACGCGTCGATTTTGAATATGACGGCGAAATGGCCGCCGATGTGGCGCTTAATCCGGGGCTCATGGCGCCCTATCCGTTCTGCCGGCTATCCGGGCCGGCCAATGTGCTGGTGATGCCGGCGTTTCATTCGGCTTCGATTTCCACCAAGATGTTGCAGGAACTGGGCGGTGCCACCGTGATCGGCCCGCTGCTGGTCGGTCTCGACCGCCCGGTGCAGATCGTGCAACTCGGCGCCAAGGACAATCAGCTCGTCAACATGGCGGCGCTGGCGGCATATAATGTGAGTGGATAGCGCATTACCGGGAGAAACAGCGTGCGCAAGACCCTGTCCGGCGTGATCGCCGCCATTGCCACCCCGATCGACGAGAACGGCGCGCCCGACCTCAAACGGGCGGTCAAACTGGCGCGCTACCTGCTCGACAACGGCTGCGACGGCCTCAACGTGCTCGGCACCACCGGCGAGGCCACCTCGTTCTCGCGCGAGGAGCGCATGGCCGTGATGAGCGCCTACCGGGCGGAAGGCCTGCCGCTCGACCGCCTGATGGTGGGCACCGGCGCCGCCGCGGCGTCGGACGCGGTCGCCCTCACGCGCCACGCGGCGCAATTGGGCTTTGCCGGCGCGCTGGTGCTGCCGCCGTTCTATTACAAGGGCGTCCCCGACGACGGCCTTGCCGCCTATATCGAGACCATCGTGACGGCGAGCGCCGACAAGCCGATCCCGCTCTATCTCTATCATTTCCCCGCAATGTCCGGCCTGCCGTGGCACGTCGCGCTGATCAAGCGGCTGCGGGATACCTTCCCGTCCCGCATCGTCGGCTTGAAAGATTCTTCCGGCGACATGGCTTATGCGCGGTCGGCTGCGGCGATCGCGCCGGACTTTGCGGTGTTTCCCTCGACCGAGGCCGCGCTCATCGAGGCGCGCGGTGGCGCCTTCGCCGGCTGCATTTCGGCCACCGCCAACGTCAATGCCGACCTGTGCGCGCGCGCCTGGCGTAGCGGAGACCACACCGCGCTCGAGGCTGCCGTAGCCATCCGCAAGCTGTTCGACGGCAAGCCGCTGGTCGCCGGCGTCAAGGCGCTGCTCGCCCATATCCATGGCGACGCGGCGCTCTCCCGCGTCAAGCCGCCACTGGCCGCATTTTCCGCCGCCGACCGCGCCTCGGTCGTTGCCGGCCACGACGCGCTCCGGGCTAAACGCGTTGCCTGACTTGAGGTTTTTCCGCCGTTGACGCCCGCACGGGGCCTTACTATAAGCCTCGCCCGTGGCGGCGAGGCGACTTGCCGCCACGCTTTCCTGCAAAGATCGATCGTTTCGATCAATCGCTGGGGCGGTATTGCCGCCGCGAAACGTCCATTGTGAACGAGAGGCTCATGGCCAACACCAAGTCCGCCCGCAAAGCCACGCGCAAGATCGCGCGCCGGACCGTCGTCAACAAAGCGCGCCGCTCGCTGCTGCGCAATTCGGTGCGCAAAATCGAGGAAGCAATCGTCTCAGGCGACCGTAACGCGGCTTTGGCGGCGTTCAAGGACGCCGAACCGGCCATCATGCGTGCAGCGCAGCGTGGCGTCGTGCACAAGAACAATGCCAGCCGTAAAGTGTCGCGCCTCGCACACCGGATTGCCAAGCTCGCCAAATAAACGGCGGCCCCGGCCGACGCGCCGGGAAAATTTATGCTAAAATCGCGTGGAATTCGCTCGAACCGTCGCGGCTCGCGTTGCGCGCTGCGTCGAAACGCGGCGTTGTATTAAAAACTTCATTTTGCCGTAACGGAAATTTGCTCCTCACATTATTGCTGGACCGGATGCGAGGCTGGCCACGCCAGTGCCGACGATTGCTCGCTGAACGCGCAAGGGCTACCTTCCATTTTCGATCATGAATTTTTTCGCCGTGAGAACGACTTACGGGCCATGCGAGGGCGAGGACCACAAAATGCATATTTCACGGGCATTTTTCGCAAGTAGCCTCAGTTAAAAAATCCGGGCGCCACGGCGCGCCTGAAAAACATTTTGCAGTTCGAAATTAGGTACGAGCGATCAACACCTTGCTCTCCAATTTATTCACAGCCTAATCGCCCGGCCGCGACGCAATTTCATCGCGTCCGGTGCATGGATTGGTAAATGGCATTGCGGGTCGGGAATGCTTGTGTATTTTTGCAAGGCGCGTTCGGCGTTCCCGAGCGACATCAGTAAAAGGTTTCGCTTCGCGCTCATCGGTGGGTGAGAGCAGTTGTTGTTTGCCCGTTGGCATCGATCGAGCAGGTGGAAGCCGCGGACAAAGTTTGCGTTATGCACTCTGGATTTCGGTCATAGCAAGACTTGCGCGGACGGCCGCGGGGCGGACGTGAGGCAGGCGACCGGGTGAAAACCGGTGAGGCAATTTGAGGGGGACTCTATAATGACAGCAGCGGGACGAATTTCGGCGAACGGGACCGGGTCCACTGGTTGCGCGTCGTCCAGCGTGGATTCACCACTCGCTGTCGCCCATCCCGCCTGGGTTTCCTGCGCTACTCCCCCACCCGCGGGCTGACGCGCAGCAGCCTCGACCCGTTCCGATGTCGCGCCGCGGGGCCTCGCGCCCGGCGACCCGAAACCCTCCCAAATCATCGAGTAAGTATTGGTGCGTCCGTGTCCGCCGCGTTGACGGTTCCATGTCGTCAGGCCGAGCAACCTTAGTCCGTTCAACCGTTTAATCGAATCGAGAAGCAAGAAATGTCGAACGCGGATCAGGATGGCTGGTCACGGGTGAAAGGGCGTCTGCGCGCGGAGGTCGGCGACGACGTCTATTCGAGCTGGTTTGCGCGCATGGACCTCGAGACGATCGAGGAGGGGACCGTGCGGCTGTCGGTGCCCACCCGGTTCCTCAAGAGTTGGATCCAATCGCACTATGCCGAACGCGTGCTCGCCTGCTGGCAGATGGAACAATCGCAAGTCGTGCGCATCGAATTGACTGTGCGTTCGGCGGTGCTGCGCTCGGCGATCATCAAGCCGAAGGCCGAACTCGAGACGAGCGCCGACGAGGGCGGCCGCCTCAATGGCAACGGCAATGGGCGGGCGCATCCGGCTACCGATGGCGCCGGACACGAGGCGCTCGGCGGCTCGCCGCTCGACGCGCGGCTCACCTTCGACACCTTCGTGGTCGGCCGCTCCAATACGCTGGCGCAGGCCGCCGCCAAACAGGTGGCCGCCGCACGGCGCGGCGACTCGGTAATGTTCAATCCGCTCTATATCCACGCCGGAGTAGGCCTCGGCAAAACCCATCTATTGCAGTCCGTCACCTGGACCGGCAATGCCATCGGCGAGCGCAAAGTGCTCTATCTCACCGCCGAGAAATTCATGTACGGCTTCGTTTCGGCGCTGCGCACGCAGACTGCACTTGCCTTCAAGGAGGCGCTGCGCGGCATCGGTGTGTTGGTGATCGACGACCTGCAATTTCTCCAAGGCAAGTCGACCCAAGCCGAATTCTGCCACACCCTCAATGCCTTAATCGATGCCGGCAGACAGGTGGTGATCGCTTCCGATCGCCCGCCTTCGGACCTGGAGAGCCTCGACGACCGGGTGCGTTCGCGGCTCGCCGGTGGGCTGGTGGTGGAAATGGGCCCGCTCGGCGAGGAACTGCGCCTGGAAATCCTCAAATCGCGGGTAACGGCGGCAAGATCGCATCATCCGAGTTTCGACGTGCCGCTGCCGGTGCTCTCTTATATCGCCAAGACCGTCACCCATAACGGCCGCGACCTCGAAGGCGCACTTAACCGTCTGCTTGCCCATAACAAGCTCACCGGCCATGCCGTGACGCTGGAAATGGCCGAACGCGAGGTGCGCGACCTGATCCGCCCGCAGGAGCCCAAGCGCGTCAAGATCGAGGACATCCAGCGGGTGGTGGCGCGGCA
>JBOHII010000301.1:0-19897 GCA_050725955.1 Pseudolabrys sp.
CGGCGGATGAAATAATGATAGAGCCCGGCCGCCACGTGCAGGCCGACCAGCGCCAGCAACGCATAATTCGCAAGCAAGGTGTGCACGTCGCCGGTCCAGCCCAAGGCGGGCGCGCGCGTCGCCACCAGCTTCGGCAGTTCCAATCCGAACATAATCACCGGGAAGCCGCGCCAGGAGGCGTTGATCCAGCCCAGTATCGGAAGCACGAACAACAGCGCGTAGAGCAGCCAGTGAACGATGCGCGCCGACAGCACCTGCCACGGCGGCACGCCGTCGAGCGGCGCCGGCTCGCCATGCGTTGCCCGCCAGGCGAGTCGCACGACGGCGACGGTGAGGATCAGCACGCCGACCGAAAAATGCAGATTGATCAGCGTCTCCGGCTTGGTGTCGCGGCGGATTCCCGGCATGGTCCAGGCGACGATAAACTGGACGATCAACAGCGCGACGATGAGCCAGTGCAGCGTTTTCGCCGTTGCGGAGTAGCCAGGATTGCCTTCGGCCGTAGCCATTTTCTTGTCCGCCCCTTGCGGTTGAAGCACGCGCACCTACATAGGCCCCAACGACGATGTCGAGCGGCAACGCTCCAGCGTCGGTCCGCAGGAGGCACTAGCTGTCCTGCGGGAAAGCGGCCACGAAATGCAGCAGGCGACGCCGGATGTACGCGCGCCTTCGCGTTTTGTGGTCGTTATCATTTTTGCCGGCAGCTAGTCGGCTTGCCCATGCTTGCCGAGCGAGGCGCGCGCGCCCCAGGCGGCAACAATCGCCAAAAAGAACGACACCGGCACGTCATAGCCGGCGAGCGAAACGCCTAAGAACCGCCAGGATGCCTCGTCACAACGGACCAGGCTGATGTGGTTTTGCAACTGGTTCATGATGTCGCGCGCGTTGCCGAATTTGTCGATCGGCCCCGAACAGTCGAGCGGTCCCTGCCACCATTTCCATTCGACACCGGCGTGGTAGACGGAAAGCCCGGTATTCCACAGCATGGCGAGCATGATGGCGAGGAAGCCGAGCAGCATCACCTTGCGCGAGGCGCCGTACTTGGCGCCGAGCCAGAGCAGCGCCGCCAGCGGAATGGTGAAATAGAACGCGATGCGCTGCTCGAGGCAAAGCGGGCACGGCAGGATCAACAGCACGTATTGGAAGAAATAGACGATGGCGATGGCGAGTGCACCAACCAGGATGATCACCGCCGCAGCGGATAGCCGCGGCTTCTCCCGGGCCAATTCGAGATAATCGATCGTCATGCGCACTCCGACACGGATCCGCTTTCGCCCGCAGCGACGGTCGGCCAGCCGAAGCTCGTCAGAGCGAAGGCTGGTGCCCCTGGCCGGACTCGAACCAGCACGATGTTTCCACCACCTGATTTTGAGTCAGGCGCGTCTACCAATTCCGCCACAGGGGCATTTTTGCGGCGCAAGCGGCGCGGACTATAGCGGCGCGCCGCTATGGGTCAACGGCGGGCCATACCGCCGCGCAAGGCGCGCTTTTGGCGCTTTGACGGCCGCCGGCGCACGCCTATGATCCCGGCAAATCAGCCATTCAAGGAGCCCGACGATGAACGAAGAGGCCTTCAACATGTCGCTGCGCAAATTCCTCAAAGTGGTGGGCGTCACCTCGCAGCAGGAAATCGAAAAGGCGATCCGTACCGCCCTCGCCGACGGCCGGCTCAAGGGCAACGAGACCGTTGCGGCGCAAATGGTGCTCACCATCGGCAAGGTCGGCCTCACGCACAAGGTCGAAGGCGACATCACGCTGGAATAGCGGCAGCGCGGCGTCGCACGTCGATGCGGCATCTGACCGCGCCCCGCCCGACAATTTGCGCGAAACTTGCGCAGCTCCGGGGATTTATCTTACGCAACGCAAATCCCGCAGGAGGGCGAAATGATCAAGACGTTGATTTGTGCGACCGTGGCTTGTGTACTCATCGGCTTTGCGGCCCCGGCGCAAGCGGTGCCGGCCGATCATGGATTGCGGGCGACAGCGCCGGCGACGGTGCAAGACGTAAGATACCGCGGCCATCGCCATTATCGCCCGTACCGTGGGCACCGGCACCATTGGCGCGGGCACCGCCACCGGCATTGCTGGAACGTGCGCGTCCGCCATCATTGGGTGCGCCGCTGCGGGTGGCGCTACTGAAAGACGCGCGCAGCAAAAAATCAGGCGACCGGCTCGGCCCCGACGTTGCGGCGGCCGAAGGCGGCCTCCATCTCGCGCCGCGCTTTCACCGCGTTATCGTTCGCATCGTAGGCGACGTCCGTCCATTTGAGCGCGCCGCCTTCGGCGACGTCGCGCTTGAGCTTGACGTTGTGGGCGAGGCCGAGCGGCAGCAATTCCTCGCGCAGCGAGACGTCGGCCGGCGTCTGCTTGCCCCAGACGCAGAAGCCGCCCTCGCCGTCGAGCATCTCGCCGGCCTTCAAGGCGCGCTTGGCGGTCGCCACCACGTCGGAACGAAAGCCGGTGGGCGCGCCGGTCGGCTCGTTGCGCAGTGCCGCCGACGCAACCGAAATGCCGAGTTCAAGCCCGATCATGTGGATCGGCCGGTACAGCGCTGAGTATTTGCCGCTTCTGTCCGGCAGCATGGCGTATTCCTTGAAGCAGCGGCGCGCATAATCGGTCTCGCCTTCGAACACCACATAGGTGCCGAGCGCGAGGTGATGCGGCACGTCGCGGCCGTCGCGGTAGACCGACGAGGTGACTTCCGTGACGCCTTCCTTCTCAAGCGTGCCGCCTTGCGCTTTCGGCTTGCAGACGTCGGCGAGCTCAAATTGCGTCGCCGGCGGGAAATGCAGGCCGTCGCTCTGCGGAACGAGTCCGGTCGCGTTGCACACCGCGGTCATTTCGATGCCGGACTTTGTGCCGTCGACGAACGAATTGAACATTTTCGGATTGATCGACTTGCGGTCGGAAATGTTGAGATATTTGTCGAGGATGTCCCAGACGTTGTCGGGATTGGATTTGTGGTAGTGCGGCTCGTAGCGCGTGCCCTTGCCGGCGGCGATCACCTTGAAGCCGGCGGCGCGCGCCCAGTCGACTTGTTCGCATATGAGGGCCGGCTGGTCGCCCCAGGCGAGCGAATAGACCACGCCCGCGGCCTTGGCCCGCCGCGCCAGCAAGGGGCCGGCGACCGCGTCGGCCTCCACGTTGACCATGACGATGTGCTTGCCGTTCTCGATCGCGCGCAGACAATGATGGATGCCGGCGCCGGGCACGCCGGTCGCCTCCACGATCACCTCGATGCGCGGGTCGCCGATCAGCGCTTCGGCGCTGTCAGTGATCGCGGTGGTGCGCTGCTTGTGCGCATCGGCGAGCGGGCCGGCCGCGTATTGGGCATCCGGCCAGCCGGCGGTTTTCAATTGGCTGCGCGCACGCGCCACGTCGAGATCGGCGACGCCCACGATATGCATGCCGCGCGTCAGCCGCGCCTGCGACAGAAACATGGTGCCGAACTTGCCGGCGCCGATCACGCCGACGGTGACCGGTTTACCGGCCGCCTCGCGCTCAAGCAGCTTGGAATGGAGGTTCACGCCGCAATCTCCCGGAATTGACGGCGCGACCGAAACATAAGCCGGGCCGCGGCACAAGCGCCGCACGGCGGCATCGGGGTTGGCGTGAGAACTATTGGCAGAGCACGCGGGAGACAAATGTCTCTGCGTGGCAGCCGGCGCCGCTGTTGCGGCCCGACAGATAGACCTCTGCCGGGCAGACCTCGGCGGTGGTCATGTCGACGCTCTTGCCGGACTCGAAACCCTTGGTGCGGCACAGCGCGTGGGCGGCGGCCAGGCAGTCCGGCGCGCCGTTCGGCGCGACCTTGCATTTCACGTGACCCTTCACCACGCGGGCCGACGGGATGCGAGCCACCGAGTCGGCGGCGCCCTTGGCGCCTGCAACCGTGGTCTTGGCGGCGATGCCGGCTTCGTGGCCAAAATTCTCCACCTGCGAACCGGCGTCCTTGAAGCCGGATCCAATCTTGGCGGCCTGCCGGTCGAACCAGCGCGCAATACCGCCGAACAAGTGCGGCTCGGCGGCAGCCCTGCGCGCGTTGTCGCCGGCGCGCTCCTGCGCGAGCGCCAGCGCGGCCGTGAACAGGATGGCCCCCGCGCAAATGCACGTGAGCAGCGAACAAGCCGCCTTGCCTACCGTCGAACCATTCGACATTCGATGGTTGCCCATGGCCTTCAAATCGAATCGGGGGCAGCCGCTCCGGCGGCACTGCCCAACGGCATTTGCGCCAGCGAGACGGCTTTAAGCCCGCCCGGTGGCGAAATTGAGGAAATCTGATTCTGTCAGATCAAGTATAGCGCAATCACCATGCCGGCAACGAGCACGACGGCGAACAATATGGTCCACAAGGCCAGCCGCTTTTCGATGATGTGGCGTGCCGCCTCACCGTAGCGGTAGAGCAGAAATGCCAGCAGGAAAAACCGCGTTCCGCGCGTCACAATCGACAAAACAACGAACAAACCGAAATTGTAGCCGGCAAAACCGGAGGTGATCGTCACAATCTTATAGGGGATCGGCGTCAACCCTTTGATCAGGATGATCCAGGCGCCCCACTGCGCGTAAGCGGCGCGGAAAGCTTCGACCTTGTCACCATAGCCGTAGAGATGGATCAGCCAGGCGCCCACCGAATCGTAAAGCAGCGCGCCTATGCCGTAGCCGACAATGCCGCCGGCGACCGAGGCCAGCGTGCACCAGGCGGCGATCAGGAACGCCCGGTCGGGCCGCGCCAGCGACATCGGCACCAGCATCACGTCGGGCGGGATCGGAAAGAACGAACTTTCGGCAAATGCGACCGCGGTCAGGATAGCGAGCGCATGCGGCTTGCCGGCCGCGGCCACGCACCAGCCGTACATGCGACGCAGCAAGGAAGGCGGCTTGGCGGCCTCGGCGGACATCGGAACGCTTCGCGTTAGGGAAAGGCGGATCAGCGCTTGCGGATGCGCCGGGTCTCCAGCGCCACGACCTTACGCCGCGGCGAAGCTTGTACCAGGTTCTTTGGCACCTTCTCGGCAATGCCAAACAACATTTCGCGCCGGCGCATCTCGACCCAGACATCGTCGGGATGCACTCCGGAATGGACCCAGAGCACGACCAAATTATAGAGCAGATCGGCGCTTTCCTTGACCACGGCCTCGGGCTGGCCGCTCATGGCGTCGATCACCACCTCGACCGCCTCTTCGGCGAGCTTCTTGGCCATTTTGGCGCGGCCGGCGCGCAACAACCGCGCGGTCCGCGACTTCGCCGGGTCCGAGTCCCGTGCGGCAATCACGGCGTTATAAAGCCGGGCGACCGAATCAGTCATGCGCGCACCATACCCGATCCAGCCCCCCAACCGGTTAATGACACCTGAAAACTGCGGCAAAATGGCGATTATGCTTACCCGAACCGTTCACGACCGGGGGTTTGCGGGCCGCAAGCGGTGGCGGCGGCGGCCGGGCGGCCGCTATTCCTCTTCGTCCGCCAGCAGACTGGCGTCGCCGCCGGAGGCTGCGGTGTTCACCGTCAATACCTGTTCGAGCGCAAAGCGCGGCAGATAGTTCGGCCCGCCGGCCTTCGGTCCGGTGCCCGACAAGCCGCTACCGCCAAAGGGCTGACTGCCCACCACGGCGCCGATCATGCTGCGGTTGACGTAGACATTGCCGTGCGGGAGCCGCGCCAGAATACGCTCCACCGTGGCGTCAATGCGCGAATGGATGCCGAGCGTGAGCGCGGTGCCGTTGCCGGCGATGTCGTCGAGCAGTTGGCCCAGTCCCTCGGCCGGCCAGCGCACTACGTGGAGCACCGGGCCGAACACTTCTTCCTTGAGTTCGCGCGCGCGATCGAGTTCGACAATGGCCGGCGCGACATAAGTCCCGTGCGTCGGCAGCGGGCCGTCCCATCGGAAACGCAGCGCCCCGTGCGCATCCATGGCGGCGATCCAGCGCTCCAATTTGTCCTTGGCCTCGGCGTCGATGACCGGGCCGACCTGGGTCGAAATGTCGCGCGGGTCACCGAGCTTGAGTTCGCGCAGCGCGCCGGCGACCATCGCCAGCACGCGCTCTGCCACGTCCTCCTGCACGCACAACAGCCGCAGCGCCGAGCAGCGCTGGCCGGCGGAGCGGAAAGCCGAGGTCATCACGTCGTCGGTGACCTGCTCGGGGAGTGCGGTGGCGTCGACGATCATGGCATTGATGCCGCCGGTTTCGGCGATCAGGGTTGCGATGGGTCCGTCCTTGGCGGCGAGCGCGCGATTGATGTTGCGCGCGACATCCGTTGAGCCGGTGAAAGCGACGCCGGCAACGCGCCTGTCGGCGGTCAGCATCGCGCCGATGCGGCCGTCGCCCGGCACCAGATGCAGCGCACTCGCCGGCACGCCGGCCTGGTGCAGCAGATTGACCGCCTCGAAGGCAATAAGCGGGGTCTGCTCGGCGGGTTTGGCCACTACCGTATTGCCGGCGGCAAGCGCGCCGGCGATCTGGCCGGTGAATATGGCGAGCGGGAAATTCCACGGACTGATGCAGACGAAGACGCCGCGGCCGCGATAGCGCAATTCGTTCCTCTCGCCGGTCGGTCCCGGCAGCATTTGCGGCACGAGCCGGCGCAACGCCTCGGCGGCGTAGTAGCCGTAATAGTCGCTCGCCTCGCGCACTTCCGATACGCAGTCATCGAGCGTCTTGCCGCTCTCGCTCTGCAACAGGGCAATCAGGCGTCCCCGGTTTTGCTCGATCAGGTCGCCGGCGCGTGTCAAAGCTTCAGCGCGCGCGGAAAGCGGCGTCGCTTCCCAGGAAGCAAAGCCCGAATGCGCCGCCGACATGGCCGCCGCAACGATCGCCGCGTCGCCCTCCTCCACCAGGCCGACCGGCTTGCCATCGATCGGCGAAATGACGCTGCGCGGACGCCCGGCGATGGTGACGCCGTCGATCAACGCTGCCGCCTTGGCGTGCGCCGGCGCGGCCTTGATTTCCGCGAGCAGCGCCTCGACGGCGACGCGGTCGCCAAATTCGACGCCGGTGGAATTCTTCCGCTCGGGCGCAAACAGATCGCGCGGCAGCGGAATATGCGGATGGCGCGCGCTGTCGGCGCCGCCGATCCAGCTTTGCGGCCGGCGCAGCACGGTCTCGATCGGCACCGCGGGATCGGCGGCGACCGACACGAAGGAGGAATTAGCGCCGTTCTCCAACAGCCGGCGCACCAGATAAGCCAGCAGGTCGGCATGACCGCCGACCGGTGCATAGACGCGGCAGGCAATATCCGGCAATTCCGCCAGCAGCGATTTGTACAGTGCCTCGCCCATCCCGTGCAGGCGCTGGAATTCGTAGCCTTGCGTGCCGCCGGCGTCCTCGATCACGCTGGCGACGGTGAGCGCATTGTGCGTGGCGAATTGCGGATAGAGCCGCGGCCGCGCCGCCAGCAATTTGCGCACGCAATCGAGATAGCAGAGGTCGGTCATCGCCTTGCGGGTAAACACCGGATAGTCGGCAAGCCCGCGCTCCTGCGCGCGCTTGATCTCGGTGTCCCAATAGGCGCCCTTGACCAGGCGCACCATCAGACGGCGGTCGAGCGCCGCGGCGAGGTCGGCGGTCCAGTCGATGAGCGCGCCGGCGCGTTTCTGATAGCACTGCACGGCCAATCCGAAGCCGTCCCAGCCGGCGAGCGACGCATCGCGCAGGCTCGCGGCGATCACCTCGAGCGATAGTTCGAGGCGATCGGCTTCCTCCGCGTCGACGGTGAGATTGAGCTCGTGCGTCTTCGCCATGCGCGCCAATTCGAGCAATTTCGGTGTCAATTCCTTGAGCACACACGCGCGCGCGAGCGGTTCGAAGCGCGGATGCAGCGCCGAGAGCTTGACTGAGATGCCAAATCCCCCTTCTTGCCGGTTCGGCAAAGCGGCATTGCCGGCTTGCCGGCCGATGGCGTCGATGGCCGTCGCGTAAGCCGCGAAATACCGCTCGGCATCGGCGGCAGTGCGCGCGCCCTCGCCCAGCATGTCGAAGGAATAAAGAAACGCGTGATGCGAGCCGGCGCGCGCCAGCGCCTCGTCGATGCTCTGGCCTAGCACGAAATGCGAGCCGAGCAGGCGCATCGCCTGCCGGGTCGCGGCGCGCACCGCGGGCAGGCCGAGGCGCTTGACCAGCGCCTCGACAATTCCTTCCGGCGTCTCGCCGGGATGGATGACTTTGGCCGTCATGCCGAGCGTCCAGGCCGAGGCCGACACCAAGAGCGCGGCCGAGCGGGCATCGCGATGCGCCCAATCGCCGACTCTGAGCTTGTCCTCGATCAGGCGGTCGGCGGTATCGGCATCGGGAACCCGCAGCAGCGCCTCGGCCAGCACCATCAGCGCCAGCCCCTCCTTGGTGGAGATCGCATAGGCGTGCAGGAAATCCTCGACCCCGCCGAGCCCGCCAATGCTGGCGCGGATCGCGTTAACGAGCCGCGCGGCGCGGGCATCGATGCGCGCTTCCGACGCATCCGAGCGGCCGGCGCCCGCCAGCAAGGCGGCGGCCAGGCCTTCGTCCGCCGGCGCATAGGGCGCCCGGAACTGCGGAAAATCGCTGGCCGCGGTGGCGGGCCGTGCCGGCGGCATGGATCGGCCTCCAAGCTCACGCCTTGAGTTTATCTCAGGCCGCGCGATTCTCGCGGCCTCTCGGTTAATTAACGCCCGGCTCCGGCAAACGGCAAGATTATCCTTACCGCCATACAAAAGCCCGTCACAACGCGCTCGTATCTTGCTCTTTAGCGATGCATGTACTTTGGTGAATTGCCGAATATTAAGCCGCCGTCGAGATGCGAATGCTGCGATTTGTATCGAGTATTACCAGCGGGCGAAGTGCCGCCGGCCTGGCATCGGCGATGATTGTGACGGCGATGGTGAGCGGCGCGGCGGCCGCGGAAACCGCGATCCGGTTCAGCCTCGATTTCGGTTTTGAGGGACCGTCGGCGCCGTTCCTGCTGCCGTTCGACAAGGGCTACTACAAGTCCGAAGGCCTCGATGTCAGCCTCGAGCCGTCGGCCAATTCGCTGCAGACGCTCAAACAAGTGGCGTCCGGCGCCTTCGACATGGGCTTTTGCGACATCAATGCGCTGATCAAATTCCGCGACGCCAATGCGGAGATGCCGGTGACCGCGGTGTTCATGGTCTACAACCGGCCACCCTTCGCGGTGGTCGGGCGCAAGAGCCGCGGTGTCAGCTTGCCGAAGGATCTGGAAGGCAAGAAGCTCGGCGCGCCGGCGCTTGACGAGACTTATGCGCAGTGGCCGATCTTCGTGCAGGCAAACGGCATCGACGGCGGCAAGGTGACGATCGAGAATGTCGGCTTCCCGGTGCGCAATCCGATGCTGGCCGCCGGCCAGCTCGACGCCATCACCGGTTTCTCGTTCTCCTTGTTCATCAACCTCAAGGACAAGGGCGTGCCGGTCAACGACATCAGCGTGTTGTTAATGGCCGATTACGGTGTCGATCTTTACGGCCACGCGATCGTCGTCAATCCGAAATTCGCCGCCGCGCATCCCGAGGCGGTGAAGGGCTTCCTGCGCGCCTTCGCCAAGGGCTTGAAGGAGACGGTGAAGCAGCCGGCGAGCGCGATCGAGGCGGTCCTCAGGCGCAACGACGCGGCCAAGAAAGACGTCGAAGTCGAGCGGCTACGCATGGCGATCCGCGACAACATCGTCACGCCCGAGGTCAAGGCGAACGGATATGGCGGCATCGACAATGCGCGCTTTGCCCGCGCGGTCGAGCAGATCGCCCTCACCTACAAGTTCAAGACCGCAAAGCCGAAGCCGCAAGATGTCTTCGACGCCTCCTATCTGCCGCCGGCCGCCGACCGCAAGGTCAATTAGGGCGAGTGTCAAAATACAAGCCGCGTTCCACGTCCGCTTTACCCCTGAACAGCGGTCATTCGGCGTTGGCTCTTGCATGTCCGCCAAACGCCAAAAGTAGTGTTTGCGTGGCGGAGAACGGATGGCACAATTTCGCTCGCCCAATGAGACGTCTTTTGGCTACTACAAGCCATGCGATATACGATGTGCGGTGTCGTAATTTGTTGCGCCGATGATCACGCAAATTGCGTGGCCATGAGGGGTCCAACGTTCAAATGAATGTGCTGTCTCGACTGGAAAGCGTCGGCGTTAAGCTGTGCTCGGACACTGCAGAAATCAGCTGTAACGTTTTTGAACCGACCCCTGGGTTTTCTCCTACGCCGTCGGCACTGGAATCGCAGGCTAACCCGCTCGTCTCCTGCCTGATGATGACCCGCGGCAATATCGAATTGATGAAATATTCTCTCGCCTGCTACCAGCGCCAGACATATGCAAATCGCGAGCTCGTCATCGTCGCTGAACCCGAAGCCGGCGAGAAGGTCCGAACCTTCATTGCCTCACAAGGAGCTATAAATGTCAGCGTATTCGTCGCCCCACCGGGCTTGACCATTGGCGATCATCGCAATCTCGGAACGGCTCGGGCGCGCGGCGCGATCCTTGTCTGTTGGGACGATGACGACCTCTCGGATCCACGGCGGCTCGAGACAAGCCATGACATTCTGCGGCGGAGCGGTGCGGCGGCGGCGTTTTGCTCGCGGCTGCTCGTCTGGTGGCCGCAGCGGAAGCTTGCGGCAATTTCAGCACGCAGGGTCTGGGAAGGAACCATAGCAGCCTGGCGGAACTACATGCCTGTCTATGCGCCGTTAGCGCGCAGCGAAGATTCCGTGGCTATTGACGGCTTGGTTAAATCGCAACGCGTGGCGCTATTTGATTGCCCCCTTTTATACGTTCGCGCAGTTACCGGCCGAAACACATGGGAAGCCGATCATTTCGAGCGCTTTATCTCAATCGCAGAATGTACCTTCGAGGGGGATCAGTTCGATGAACTTAACGAGCTGTTGTCGGACCGCGTACCCTCGCTCGAATATGCGGCGGTCTTGAACGGTAAAGGCGACGCCTCGCCACGCGTCATTTAATGCGTTCGAGAATGCTCACGTAATTGGCAACCGCCGTGCCGCCCATGTTGAAAATACCGCCGAGCCGGGCGCCCGGCACTTGCAGGTCGCCGGCGGTGCCGGTGAGCTGCATGGCGGCAAGCGCATGCATCGACACGCCGGTGGCGCCGATCGGATGACCCTTGGCCTTCAAGCCGCCCGACGGGTTCACCGGCAACTTTCCATCCTTCTGCGTCCAGCCTTCCGCGACCGCGCGGGCGCCGTCGCCTTCGCCGGTCAGCCCCATGGCCTCGTATTCGATCAGTTCGGCGATGGTGAAGCAGTCGTGCGTTTCCACGAACGACAGATCGCCGAGCGTGAGGCCCGCCCGGTCAAGCGCGCCGCTCCAGGCGCGGGCGCAGCCTTCGAATTTCAAGATGTCGCGCTTGGCCAACGGCAGGAAGTCCTGCACATGCTCGGCGGCGCGGAAGGCGACCGCCTTGCCGAGCTTGAGCGCGGTTTCGACGTCGGCGAGCACCACCGCGGCGGCGCCGTCCGACACCAGGGAGCAGTCAGTGCGCTTGAGCGGACCGGCGACGAACGGATTTTTTTCGCTTTCGGTACGGCAGAATTCGTAGCCGAGATCCTTGCGCATTTGCGCGTAAGGATTGCCGACGCCGTTCTTGTGGTTCTTGGCCGCGATCATGGCCAGCGCGTCGGATTGATCGCCCCATTTTTGGAAATAGAGGCCGGCAATTTTGCCGTAGATGCCGTCGAAGCCGCCGTCGATCTCGGCCTCCTCGCGCACGTAAGACGCTTTGAGCAAATTGCGCCCGATCTCGGGCGCCGGCGTCGTCGTCATCTGCTCGACACCGACGCAAAGCACAATGCGCGCCGCGCCCGCAGCGATGGCTTTGAGCCCCTGATGGACGGCGGCGGAACCGGTGGCGCAGGCATTCTCCACCCGCGTCGCGCGCTTGAAACGCAAATCCGGCGAGGCCTGCAATACCAAGGCGGCGGTGAAGTCCTGCGCCGAGAAGCCGGCGTTGAAATGGCCGAGCACGATCTCGTCGACATCCTTGGGCGCGACGCCTGCGTCGGCGAGCGCTTGGCCGGCCACCTTGACGATCAGGCTTTCGACGCTTTCGCCACTAAGCCTACCGAAGGGAGTGTGGGCCCAACCGACGATTGCCGCGGTCATCGAAGTCTCCCGACATTTATTCCCGTCATTTGCCGAACTTTGGTCGCATTAATCGGCGATGTGGGGCTCAGGTCACCATGAATCAAGCTGGGGATGCACGGCCTTTGCCTCCCGTTCCAAGCTTAGATAGCTTACTGTTGCCGCCTATGGAACCCCGACGTTTCCGAGGCCCGAAAGACGAAACCGGACCGCAAACTGTGTCATTTTGTGCGCGCCTACGACCGCTGATGGTTGGCCTCGCCGCGGCCGCCCTGATCGCGCTCGCCGGCGCAACGCGGGCGCAGGCCGAAGCTCAACTGTTGATCGAGGCCTCAACCGGCAAGGTGCTGCACGCGGAAAACGCCACCTATCCCTGGTACCCCGCCTCCCTCACCAAGTTGATGACCGCCTACACGACGCTGCGCGCCATCAAGGAAGGACGCATTGCGTTCGGCACGTTGCTGACGGTGTCGAAAAACGCGGCTGCGCAGCAGCCGACCAAGATGGGCTTCAGGGTCGGCACTCGCGTCACCGTCGACAACGCGTTGAAGATGCTGATGGTGAAATCGGCCAACGACATCGCGGTGGCCGTCGCCGAAGGCGTCGGCGGCTCGATCGAGGGCTTCGCCGACATGATGAACGCCAATGCACGCCGGCTCGGCATGACGCAATCCAATTTCGTCAATCCGAACGGGTTGCCGGCGGAAAATCACGTCACCTCGGCGCGCGACCTCGGCATTCTCGCGCGCGCGCTGATCAGCGAATTTCCGGAAGACGACTCCTACTGGCACATCCACTCGATCCGATACGGCAATCGCATTATGCACAACTACAATCCGCTGATCGATCGCTATCCCGGCGCCGACGGCATGAAGACCGGCTTCATCTGCGCCTCGGGCTACAACATGGTGGCGTCCGCCACACGCAACGGAAGACGGCTGATCGCGATCGTGCTCGGCTCCTATTCCGGCGCGGTGCGCGCGCAGAAGGCGGCGGCGCTGCTCGAGCGCGGCTTCAACAGCGGCGGACTGGCCTGGCTCACGCCTTCGCTCGGCACCGTCGATCAGCTGGCGCCGATCGACGCGCAGCCGCCCAATCTGCGCGACGAGATGTGCGGCGGCCACCGGCGCAGGCCGCCGGCGGAGGACAATAACGAGGAAGAGCCAGATGCGGCGGTCGCCGCGGGCAGCAGCGGCGGGGAAACCGATTCCGGATCGGGCCAGGCCTTCATGCTGTCCAGCCTGAAACCGTCTGTCGGCAAGTTCGTGCTCGGGCCACCGGTCGATACCGAGCCGCCGGTGGTTGTGTTCACGGGACCGGCCGACCATCCGGATCCGGCGCAAACCGGCGGCCGCCACGCGGGCAAGAAGAAGCGAACCGCCAAGCATCACAAGACGGCAAAGCCGGCGGCCAACGCGGCGAGCAAATGAGCCCGGCTAGTGCCGCCGATTCGAAGTTCCTGCGCCGGCCGGCGGATCCCATTTCGTTGACCTTGCTCACCGGCTTTCTCGGCGCCGGCAAGACCACGCTGCTCACCCGCCTGCTCAAGGACACAGCGTTGTCCGACACCGCCGTCATCATCAACGAATTCGGCGACGTTGCGCTCGACAACCTGCTGGTGGAATATGTCGGCGACAACATGGTGCTGCTGCAATCGGGCTGCCTGTGCTGCACCATGCGCGGCGACCTGGTCGATGCGCTGGAGACGCTGCTGCGCGATCTCGACAACAGGCGCTGCACCTTCCGCCGTGTGCTGCTGGAGACCACCGGCCTTGCCGATCCGGCGCCGGTGCTGCACACCGCCATGGCGCATCACTATCTGGTGCAGCGCTACCGGCTCGACGGCGTGGTGACGGTCGTCGACGCGGTAAACGGAGACAGCACGCTCGATGCGCATGCCGAAGCGGTCAAGCAGGCGGCGGTCGCCGACCGCATCGTGCTGAGCAAGACGGACATCGCAACCCAAGCGCAGCGCGAAGCCATCGTCGCCCGCCTGCGCGCGCTCAATCCGGCGGCTCCCATTCTCGACGCCGCCAAAGGCGAGGCGACGGCCGAGCGGCTGATGAATTGCGGGTTGTACGATCCGGCGCGCAAAATACCCGACGTGAAGAGATGGCTGGCGGCCGAGGCCTATGCCGACGATCACCATCACCATCCTCATGACGTCAACCGCCACGACGAGCATATCGGCTCATTCGTGCTCACCGCCGAGGCAGCCATTCCCGCTGGCACGCTGGACATGTTCCTCGAATTGCTGCGCGCGACCCACGGCGCCAATCTCCTGCGCCTCAAGGGCATCGTGAAGCTCGCCGAAATGCCCGACACGCCGGTGGTGGTGCACGCCGTACAGCACGTGTTCCACCCGACCGCACGCCTCCCGCACTGGCCGGACGACGACCACCGCAGCAGGCTGGTGTTCATCACCCGCGACCTGCCGGAGGCGACCGTGCGCGAACTGTTCGAGGCCTTTCTTGGCGCTGCCGCCGTCGACCGCCCCGACCGGGCGGCCCTGACGGACAATCCACTGGTGCCGTTTGGCGGCATAGACCGGTAGTTCGCGTCATTGCGGGACGGCCCGAAGGGCCGCACCTGGAATAGCGAGGTGGCGTCGCCCTTGCGCCGCCCCTCGACTCGATTGATGCTGATCCCCGACCGTCGGCCAAGCCGGAAATGAGCCAGCGGCAAGGGGGAGATGCTATGGATCGGCCCTGGCTGCGGAATTATCCGCCGGGCGTGCCCGCCGATATCGACCCGACGCAATACGCCTCGCTGGTGGCGATGTTCGAGGAAAGCTTCCGGGCCAACGCCCGCAAGCCCGCCTGCGTCTGCATGGGCAAGACCCTGAGCTACGCCGATCTCGACCGGGCCTCGCGCGATTTCGCCGCCTATCTGCGAAGCACGGGCCTGCAACGCGGCGCCCGCGTCGCCATCATGATGCCGAACGTGCTGCAATATCCGGTAGCGATCGCCGGCATCCTGCGCGCTGGGTTTACAGCGGTGAACGTCAATCCGCTGTATAAGCCGCGCGAACTGGAATTCCAGCTCAAGGATTGCGGCGCCGAAGCTATCATCGTCTTGGAGAATTTCGCGTCCGTGCTGCAAGAGGCGCTGCCGGGAACCGACGTGAAGCACGTGGTGGTCGCAAGCCTGGGCGACATGCTCGGCCGCATGCGGGGCGCATTGGTCAAACTCGTGGTGCGTCGCCTGCGGCGGATGGTGCCGGCCTATTATTTGCCGGACTCAATCAAGTTCAACAAATCGCTCGCCATCGGCCGTAGGCTGTCATTCGCCCCCGTTGCGATCGGACCCGACGACATCGCTTTTCTGCAATATACCGGCGGCACCACCGGCGTCTCCAAGGGCGCCATCCTGCTGCACCGCAATCTGATCGCCAATGTCCTGCAGATGGATGCCTGGAACGGTCCGATGGTCAAGCAGCCACCGCTGCCCGACCAGTTGATCATCGTCACCGCGCTGCCGCTCTATCATATTTTCGCGCTCACCGCCTGTTTCCTCTTCAGCATCCGCAACGGAGGCTTCTGCCTGTTGATTCCCAATCCGCGCGAAATCTCCAATCTGATCAAAGAACTCGCCAAGTACAAAGTGAACTTCTTCCCGGCGGTGAATACGCTCTACAACGCGCTGCTGCATCATCCGGATTTTGGCAAGATCGACTGGAGCATGCTGAAAAGCGCGGTCGCCGGCGGCATGGCGGTGCAGAAGACGGTCGCAGAGGCCTGGATGAAGGCGACCGGCCGGCCGATTGTGGAGGGCTACGGCCTGTCGGAAACCTCGCCGGTGCTTACCTGCAATCGCGGCGATATCACCGAATGGACCGGCACCATCGGCATGCCACTGCCATCGACCGAGATCTCGATCCGCGACGATGCCGGCAACGAAGTGCCGGCCGGCGAGCAAGGCGAAATCTGCGCGCGCGGACCGCAGGTGATGCCCGGCTACTGGCGGCGGCCTGACGAAACCGCCAAGGTGATGACCGCGGACGGTTTCTTCCGCACCGGCGACATCGGCGTGATGGACGCCAACGGCCGCTTCAAGATCGTCGACCGCAAGAAGGACATGATCTCGGTGTCCGGCTTCAAGGTGTTCCCCAACGAGGTCGAGGACGTGGCGATGATGCAGGGCGGCGTGTTGGAATGCGCCGCCGTCGGCGTGCCGGACGCCCATTCCGGCGAGGCGGTCAAGCTATTTGCGGTGAAGAAATCGCCGGATTTGACCGAGCAGCAATTGCGCCAATTCATGCACGGCGAACTCGCCGGCTACAAGGTGCCTAAGCAGATCGAGTTCCGCAAAGAACTGCCGAAGACCAATGTCGGCAAGATCCTGCGCCGCGCGCTGCGGGAAGACGCATGACCGACGCAAGTCCTTTGCCGTCGGCCGCCGACGTTGTCTCGTTCTGGCGCGCGGCCGGCGCCGACCGCTGGTACAAGAAGGACGCTGCTTTCGACGAGGAGATCCGGGCCCGCTTCCTCAAGCTTTATGAGGCCGCCGCCGCTGGCAGATTCGCCGGCTGGGAGCAAGATGTCGAAGGCGCGCTGGCGCTGCTCATTTTGCTCGACCAGTTCCCGCGCAACATGTTCCGCGGCTCGCCGCGCGCTTTTGCCTGCGATGGACAGGCGCGCGCGATCACGGCGGGCGCCATTGTGCGCGGCTTCGACAGCCAGGTTGAGCCGGCGCTGCGGCAGTTTTTTTATGTACCGTTCGAACATTCGGAGGATCTCGCCGACCAGCAACGCGGCATCGCGCTCTACAAAGCGGCCGGCGATGCCGAGGGGCTGAAATGGGCCGGACTGCATGCCGGCATCATCCGCCGCTTCGGCCGCTTCCCGCACCGTAATCTGGCGCTCGGCCGCGTCACCACGCCGGAGGAACAGAAGTTTCTCGACGAGGGCGGGTTTTCGGGGTGAACGCGTGAGCGACTTCCACGGCGTCTATCCGTATCTGGTGTCGCCCATCGACGCGCAGGGCAACATCACGACCGATGTGCTGGCGCGGCTGGCCGACGACCTGATCAAGGCCGGGGTGCATGGCTTGACGCCGCTCGGCTCGACCGGCGAGTTCGCTTACTTGACGCGCGAGCAACGCGCGGCGGTGGTGCAGTCAACCATCGAGGCGGCAGCCAAGCGCGTGCCGGTCATCGCCGGCGTCGCCTCGACGGCGACCGCCGACGCGGTGGCGCAGGCCAGGCATTATCAATCGCTCGGCGCCGCCGGCATTCTCGCGATCCTCGAAGCCTATTTCCCGCTGCAGGACGCGCAGATCGAATCCTACTTCCGCGCCATTGCCGATGCCGTCGACATTCCGGTGGTGCTCTACACCAATCCGCAATTCCAGCGCAGCGATCTGAGCCTCGACGTGATCGCACGCCTGAGCGAGCACCCGCGCATCGGCTACATCAAGGATGCGTCCACAAACACCGGCCGCCTGCTCTCGATCATGAACCGCGCGCCGAAAATGAAAGTGTTCTCGGCGTCCGCCCATATTCCGGCGGCGGTGATGCTGATTGGCGGCGTCGGCTGGATGGCGGGCCCCGCCTGCATCGTGCCGCGCCAGAGTGTAAAGCTGTATGAGCTTTGCCGCGCCGGGCAATGGCCGCAGGCGATGAAACTGCAACGCGAACTCTGGCGCATCAATGAGGCCTTCGCGCGCTTCAATCTCGCCGCTTGCATCAAGGCCGGCCTCGCCATCCAGGGCTACGCGGTCGGCGATCCCGTGCCGCCGCAGGCAGCGCTGACGGCTGAGCAGCGCAAGGCGGTCGAGGCCATTCTGGCCGAAACGGCTAGGCTCGAAACGCCATGATTCACGGCGGCAACCGGCTCGACCCAACCGATTCTTAACGGTTCCTTGCTAAATCGGCGCGATGGCTTCGCCGTCGCGCGCAATGAAGCGGCCGCCGGCGCGGAGGGACTCCGTGGCCCTGGTCGATTCCGAAAACGCCAGCCCCGCGCCGCCGACAACGGCCGCAGGCCTGGTCGCGCGCGTCACGGCCATGCTCGCCGACCGCAGCGACAGCCGGCTGGCGCAACTCATGGCCGGAAAAGTTTTTCTCGTCCGCATCGGCAGCGCCACGCTGGCGCTCGCCAGCCAGGTGCTGCTCGCGCGCTGGATGGGCAGCTTCCAGTTCGGCATCTACGTTTATGTGTGGACCTGGGTGCTGATGATCGGCGCGCTCGCCGATTTCGGCCTGTCGTCGGCGGCGCGGCGTTTCATTCCGGAATACACCGAGCTCAAGACGCTCGACAGCTTGCGCGGATTTCTTGCAGCCTCGCGCTGGCTCGCTTTTGCCATCGCCACCGGCATCGCGATTGCTGGCGCGCTCGGTGTATGGCTGCTGTCGCCGTGGCTCGACCGGTTCACCGTCATCCCGCTCTATCTCGCCTGCGTCACCATTCCGATCTACGGGCCGGCGCAGGTGCAGGCCGGCATCGCTCAGGCTTACGATTGGCCCAACCTCGCCTTCATGCCGTTCTACATCTGGCGCCAGCTCGCCCTCACCGTGCTCATGGGCGCGGCTTGGGCGTTCGGCGCGCCGACCGACGCGGTCACCGCCATGATCATTGCCGTCGCCGTGGCCTGGGCGGTGACGATTGCGCAATTATTCGTGCTCGACCGCCGGCTCATGCAAAAGGTTCCGGCCGGCCCCAAGCGCACCGAGGTGAAGACCTGGTTCGCCACCTCGCTGCCCATCTTCGTGGTCGAGGGCTTTTACCTGCTGCTCACTTACGTGGACATTCTTGTCCTTGAACAAATGCGATCGCCCGACGAGGTCGCGGTCTATTACGCGGCCGCGCGCCTGTTGGCGCTGGTCGCCTTCGTCTATTTCGCCATCGCCAGCGCCACCACCCACAAATTCACGCAATATCATGTGGCCGGCGACAAGCAGCGGCTGACCAAGTTCTTCGCCGAGACTATCCGCTGGACGTTCTGGCCGTCGCTCGCCGCCTGCGCCGCCATCCTGGCACTGGGGCGACCGCTGCTGTCGCTGTTCGGCGCGAATTTTACCTCGGGATACCCAGTGATGTTCATTCTCGCCGTCGGCATGCTGTCGCGCGCCGCGGTCGGGCCGGCCGAGCGGCTGCTCAACATGCTGGGCGAGCGCAAGCAATGCGCCGGCGTTTACGCCTTGGCTTTTGCCATCAATCTGACGCTGTGCGTGCTGCTCATTCCGCACATCGGCATCGACGGCGCCGCGGTGGCGACGGCAACCGCGCTGGCGATGGAATCGATCCTGCTTTATCGCATTGCCAAGCGGCGGCTGGGTTTCCACGTGTTCATTGTGGGCGGCGGACAAAGATAGCTCACGCCCGCTCGCGCAATAACCTCCGGATCACCTTCCCCGTCGTGGTCATCGGCATTTGCGCAATGAAGGCGACTTCGCGCGGATATTCGTGCGCCGACAAATGCGTCCTGACGAAGCTTTGGATCTCAGCGGCGAGTGCGTCGGAGGCGGCGTGGCCGTCCTTGAGCACGATAAACGCTTTGACGATCTCGGTGCGCACCGCATCGGGCTTGCCGACCGCGGCGGCCAGCGCCACCGCCGGATGGCGCAGCAGACAATCCTCGATCTCGCCGGGGCCGATGCGGAAGCCGGCCGACGTAATAACGTCGTCGTCGCGGCCGACGAATGAGATATAGCCGTCGTCATCGATCACGCCCTGGTCGCCGGTGGTCATCCAGTCGCCGATGAATTTCTCCCGCGTCGCCTGCGGGCGGTCCCAATAGTTGAGGAACATCACCGGGTCGGGACGCTTGACCGCGATCTGGCCGATCTCTCCGGGCTTGGCGCGCTCGCCGTCGCGGTCGATCA
>JBOHII010000302.1:0-7098 GCA_050725955.1 Pseudolabrys sp.
CCTTTGGCGAGCGTCGAGAAGACAGCGCAGCCGACCGCGGAATCGAGCAGCGTCGCGGTAAAGCCGGCATGCACGGTACCAATGGGGTTGTAGTGGCGGAATTCCGGCAGGCCCTCGAATACCGCGCGGCCCTCTTCGACCTCGACCAGATGAAAGCCGAGCAATTCGCTGATCGGCGGATCCGGCTGCGTGCCGGCGATGATGCCTTTAAGGAATTCGAGCCCGCCAAGGGACGTAACTACCTCGGGCGCAACGACGCTATATGTCTTGCCGGTCACTTCCGCCCCGCCTTTGATCCGGTGTCAGATTAGCTCACCGCTCAGGCGATTTCGAGCCGGAACGGATCGCCTTCCGGGGCGGGGTCGCCGAGGCCGATGGTCTCGATCGCGCGCACCATGCGGCCGTCGCGGCCGAGCAGGCGATCGGCGATCGACACGATGCGCGCATTCGGCTGCGCGGTACGCGAGGCACGCCGGATGTCCCAGGCGATTTGCTGTTCGTTGCGCGCCGGATTGAGCGCGCAGGCCGCCACAAAGGCGCCGGCGGTGGAGCGGCTGATGCCGGCGAAGCAATGCACCACCATGGGCGCCGCCTGGTCCCATTTGCCGACGAAGTCGATCAGGCGTTGCACGTGCTCGTCGGCCGGTGCGGTGTAGCCGTCGATCGGGAAACTGATGTCGTCGACGGCGAGCACCAGGTGGTTTTCCGGCGCGATATGGCGCGGCCGTTCGACGCGGTCGGTGAGCCGCAACAATGTGACGATATGGCGCGCGCCGGTCTCGTCGACCGTAGCGTGCAGACGCGCAAGCGAGCAGACGTGGATCATGTGGCTTTCATGGAGGACGACTCGTTTGTCATATCTATGACGTCGAGGCGATTACGGAAAGTGCCGCGAACTCCGTTCGTTCCCGCGCAAGCGGGAATCCAGGGGACAACCACTTGCGTCAGCGGTGTTTCGCCCTGGGTCCCCGCGTCCGCGGGGACGAACGGCTGATGCGCAATTCCGCTTCAGCCGCGCAGAAGTTTCTTGAAGCGCTCGCGAAACCGCGCCTCGGCGGTGCCGGCGGACCACGGCGTCAGATAGTCGCGCTCGAGCGCGGCGGAGAATTTCGGCGGCGGGCCGAAAAAGCGCCGCGCTTCTGCCTGCTCGAAGCCGGCGAGCTTTGTGGCCTCGAGGTAAGCGGCGGCGCGGTCGGCGGCCTTGGTCAGGTTTTGCAACGGTTCCGGCAGCGTCGCCGGCAGGCCGAAGCGGACGTGGATGGCGGCGAGCAGGCGGTGTTCCACAGCCTTGTAGCTGTCGCCGATCACCGCCTTGAACGGCGAGATCATGTCGCCAATCACGTATTCCGGCGCGTCGTGCAGCAGCACCGCCAGGCGGCCGGGCGCATCGAGCCGCGGCGCTTTGGCGCGGGCCAATGCCTCGACCAAAAGCGCGTGCTGAGCGACCGAGTAGATATGCGCCCCCTTGGTCTGCCCGTTCCAGCGCGCGACACGGGCAAGCCCGTGCGCGATGTCCTCGATCTCGACGTCGAGCGGGGAGGGGTCGAGCAGGTCGAGCCGGCGGCCCGACAACATGCGCTGCCAGGCGCGCGGCGCGGTTTTCGCCGTGCCTTTGCGCGCTTTGTTCATCGACGCGAATTTGTTTTTGATTTGGCAAGTTTCGCGCAAGCGGAATGGCGGTAGCAGGTGACCAGATGGTCGTTGACCATGCCGACCGCCTGCATGAAGGCATAAACGATGGTCGGCCCGACGAATTTGAAGCCGTGGCCGAGGAGTTCCTGGGACATGGCGCGCGATTCATCGGTTTCGGTGGGGGTGCGCGAGCGTTTGCCGATGTTGTGATCGATCGGCTTGCCGCCGACGTGCTTCCACAGCATGTCGGAGAAACCTGGCCCGCTTTCCATGATCTTGAGCCACGCTCGCGCCGAATTCACCGTACCTTCGATCTTGGCGCGGTTGCGAACGATGCCGGCATCCTGCATCAGCCGTTCGACTTTTTTCGGCGTATAGCGCGCGATTTTTTCCGGGTCGAAGCCGTCGAAGGCTGCGCGGAAGTTCTCGCGCTTGCGGAGGATGGTGATCCACGCAAGCCCGGCTTGAAAGCCGTCGAGAATGAGTTTTTCAAACAGCGCGCGATCGTCGAATTCCGGCACACCCCATTCCTCGTCGTGATAGGCGAGGTAGAGCGGGTCCTTGCCCGGCCAAGGACAGCGCAGGAGCTTGTCGGGATGCAATACGGCCGCGCTCATGACGGTGCTTTCGTCTCGCCCGGCCAGGGAAATTTCGCCCACAGCGGCTTCACCAGGTGGAGCGGGATATTGCCGCAGTTGAGCGGTGTACCGGCGGCAAGCGCATCGGCAACGCGATCGAGCCGCAACATGGCCAGGCCGCGGCCCTTGGCAGTCGAGGCCAGCACGCCCACCTGCTTCTCGCCCGCCATGATGGGCAAGCCCGAAGAGGGTGCGAATTCGTCATAGGCGACCGGCAACAGCCGGTTGCGCGCGCTTGCGCGGTGTTCGACGCGGGAGACGACTTCCTGGCCGACATAGCAGCCTTTGTTGAAGTCGACCCCGGCAAGCTGGTCCATGTCGGCTTCGTGCGGGAAGGTGTCGCCGTAGGCGAAATCCATACCGCCGCGCGGCACGCCGAGCGCGATGCGGTGCGTGTCATAGGCTTCAGCGTCGGTGAGCGTGGCGCCGAGATCGGCTGCAGCCTCGGCGACGACCTTCAGCGGCAGGATCGTGCGCGTTCCGAGCGCGGGCAGACGCGGATCGGCATAAGACAGTCCGTATTCGCTGAGACCCGCGCCGCCACACACCGCCATCACGGCGAGCGTTTCAGAGAGGTCGGCGACCGTGACCTTGGCGCGCAGTTTGTAGAAGTCGAGCTTTTCCACCAGCATGCCGGAAAGCGCGCGCGGGCAGTCGAGGAAGAAGCCGCCGCCATCCTCGGGCTCGGCTTCCGCGGCGATGAAATCGACGACGATCTTGCCTTGCGGCGTGAGCAGCGCGGCATAGCGCGCCTGGCCGGGCCGAACCTCTCCGATATCGTTGGTGGCAAGCCCGTTGAGAAAGCGCCGGGCATCCTCGCCGGCGACCTTGACGATGCCTCTTTCGGGAAGGAGCGCTGCCTGCATGTCAATTCTCGGACGTGCCCATCGGAAAATATCGCGGACTGACGGCGGCGCCATCATTCCACTTTGATGTTAGCCGCCTTGATGATCGGCCACCACTTGGCGATTTCGGCCTTCTGCAACGCGCCGAGCGCCTCGGGGGTTTGCTGGTCGCGTGGCGGAATCTGCGCGGCCTGCGCTTCCAGTTTCTTGCGCAAATCGGGGTCGGCGAGAGCCTCGACGACGGCCGCGTTGAGCTTGCCGATGATGTCCTTGGGCGTCCCCTTCGGCGCCCATAACCCGTACCAGGTCGAAACGTAGAGGCCGGGCAGCCCGGCTTCGTCGACCGTGGGAATCTCGGGCGCCAATGCCAGCCGCTTCTTTGCCATCACGGCGAGCGGATGAATCTTGCCGCTCTGATACATGGCGACCGATCCGCCCGACAGTTGGTCGAAGAGCATGGTAATATGGCCGCCGAGCACGTCGTTGAGCGCCTGCGCGCCGCCGCGATAGGGAACCACTTTCAACGGCACCCCAGTCATGCTCTGAAAATAAACGGCCGCGAGGTGCGCGATGGAACCAACTCCCGCGGTCGCAACCGTTGCCTGTTCGGGATTGGCCTTAAGCCATGCGATCAGGTCCTTCAGGTTTTTGACCGGCAAATCCTTCTTCACGGCGACGACATAGACATTCGACGGCAGCAATGCGATCGGCTCGAGATCGTTCACAAGGTCGTATTGAAGCTTGTAAAGCGCGCCGTTGAAAACGTGCGTGCCCAAATGGCCGATGCCGATCGTGTAACCGTCGGGCGTCGCGCGCACCACGCGGCCGACACCGATCGATCCCGCCGCTCCGGGGGCATTCTCGACGATGACGGATTGGCCGAGCGAGTTGCGCATCCGCTCGCCGAGCAGGCGGGCAAGCGTGTCGGCGGGTCCGCCGGCGCCGAAGGGAACGACGATCGTGATGGGTCGGGACGGGTACACTTCGGCAGAGGCCGGGCTCGCCTGCATCGCGATGCCGCACAGACCGGCAAGCAGGAACTTCATCATGGCACGTCGTCCTTTTGCTGGGGATGCTGGATCAATCATACCGTCAATTCGCCTCGGGTTCGCTGGCGATGCGCAATGCGCGAACAAAGCGCGCGTTGCCCACGTACCACCCAATCAAGGAGGCAAGCTCGATCACCCCTTGCGGGGAGAAGGTATTTTTTGCCGCGGTGAACACTTCGTCGTCGACGTCGCCGCTCAGCGCGGCCTGGTCGACGAAGGCAAGCGCGGCGCGCTCGCGTGCGTCGAACAACGGCGAGGTCGGCCACGCGGGCAGCGCCGCAACCTTGGCCGGCGGCACGCCGCAGGCGACGGCGATCGGTCGGTGCACGGACTGCTCGTAGTCGGAGCCATTGACCTGGGCAACGCGCAGAATCAGCAGCTCCTGCAAATCCCTCGGCAATGAGGATTCCTCACGCAGCGCCGTGGCATAGGCCGCCTGCGCCCGCAACATTTTCGGCGCATGGCCGGCGACCTGGTGGATGTTGAGCAGGTGGCCGCGCTTGGCGCGAATGCGGGCGAACATGTCGGCCAGAATCGCGTTGTCGGGCGATTCCGGTGCGGCGCCGAGGCGGGAAATCGTGTTTTTCGTGTCGGGCATGCGGGTTATCCGGCTTTCTACACGGGCGCGAGCTTATCCGTAGGATCGCCTCCTGCCTCCGGCACAAATGCATGGGACAGATGACGCCACGGCCATCGTCTCTTGCCAGAAGCCGCGGCGAAACGTAAGCGCTGGTGCGCGTGCCCCAAGCCCCGTCGTGTCTGCCGTTAGGGCGATGTGATCGATGCCGTAACCAACGAAAAATTAGTCGATCAGCCGACTGATAAATTTATTGGCCCTGCCACGAGCCCAGCCTGCGGCGACAAGGGCGAGACCAATAGGGAGCAAGACTTGACCTACGTGGTAGGCCGTTTCTTTTGTGAAAAACTCAATAAGGGAGAGGTGTTGTTCGTAGAAATTCACAAAGGGAAGAATGGCTCCGCCGACAACTGCGCCTGCGGCAAGATTATTATAAAATAGCGCCCGCAATTTCAGTTTTTCATTGTCCGCCACTTTCCCCATTATCTTTTCCTTTTGGTTTTGCCAGCCCTATCTGTTCCGCGTTTGCTTTTCGCCTGCTTTTCCCATAGGGCCTCTCAGATATGAGGTCTAGTTCGGCACGTCCGGGCCTTGCCCGCATCCCTCACTTGGGTCCTGCATCGATAACATCGCCTGCCGTTATTCCGTCATGGCCTAGTTTTCCCCAGCCTTTTACGCAAAATATTCCTGTGGAATTGCAATGCCATAAAGGACGTCTATCAACGGTAGAATGATATTGCTCCGCCCCGCCAGGTTTTTTCGGGGCTCGAGGGATGTGGGATCATGAGCGGCGAACTGGTTTCGCTCCGCCTGTTGTTGGTCGCCGCTGAACCGGCGCATGCGGCGCTATGGCGGGAAAGTATCGCGCAGGCCTCGGTCCCGATCGAGTTCGACGCGTGCGACGCCCCCGCCGCCAGGGCCGCGTTGAAAAAGGGCGGCGTCGACATCTGCGTGATGGATGACGGATTGGATGATGCCGACAAGGCCTCGGTGATCGCGGCTGCGCGGGCAAAGGAGCCGGAGCCGCTGGTCTTTGTGTCGGGGCCGCGCGGCAGCGCGCGACCCGACAACATCGACGGCACGCTGGCGAAACCCGCCGATCTCATCGATGCGCGCAAGGCGGTCGAAATCTGCATCCGTGCGCGCCTGCCGACGCGGGTTCTCATCGTCGACGATTCCGCCACCATGCGCAGCATCGTGCGCAAGATCCTGGCGGCCAGCCGCTTTGATCTGGACATCCATGAGGCGGCGGAAAGCGGTGCCGCGTTCGGCCAATTGCGCAACGGCAATTTCGCCGTTGTGTTTCTCGATTACAATATGCCGGGCCTCAATGGCGCCGACATCCTCGCGGCGATCAAGCGTGCGAGTGCGCAGGTGGCCGTCGTGATGATGACGACTGCGGTGGACAAAGACGCTCCCGTCCGGCCGCATTTGGCGGGGACGCTCGCCTTCCTCAAGAAGCCGTTTTTTCCGGCCGACGTCGACCGCGTGTTCGAGCTCTTTTACGGGTTGCGCGAGCGCGACGCGTCGTAGTCGCTTGAATTGAAAATTCGCCGGCGGGCGCTACTGCCGCGCTTGATCGATAGAGAATTCACCGTTGCGGATGCGGTCGCCCAAGCCTTCGGCGAAGGTGGCTGCGGCCTCCTCGCCATAGGTGGTCACGAATTCGGCGAAGGCGGCAAACAGGCAGGCCTGCGCCAGGCAATCGCCATCGATACCGTCGATGCGCGCCTCGGCCCAGGCTTCCTGCAGGTAGCCCAGCGCCACGCGCTTCTGCTCGTGGTCCGGCACCGGATCGCGCGAATGAGTGGCTCGCTCCGTCGTCGTCATTTTGACCTTCGTCCCCGGGCGTCCTCTCTGGACACCGGTCTTTTTCCCCGGAGCGGACGTTAGCACGCGGGCGCGACCGACCAAGCCCGCACGTAAAGAAAGGTTAATAACGGCGGGCCTAATTGGCGTAACGCGCGGTGATTTCGCGGGCGATTTTGGCGCCTTCGTCGAGATATCGGCGAATTGCCAGGTCGGCGGCCGGGGTGCAGGTGCGATAAGTCTGCTGGAAGCCCTGGTAACCACGATTGAAACTTGCCACGATCTTGCGCCGCCGCTCCCCGCTCGGCGCCTCGGCGTCGATCAGCGACTGCATTTCGTCGCGCCATTTCTGCCCCTCATTGGCCCCGCAGACCGCCCGCAGATAGTGCAGCGCGCCCATGATCTCGGCGAGCCGCTGCAAATCGCCGTCGAACGCCGCCGGCGCGGTCTGCGCGCGCGCGGGCGCGGCAAGACAGAGCACAAGCATCAACGCGGTCAGCAGTCTGGTCACGGTGCGCGGTCCGCTCCTGGTCGCGGTTGATATGCCC
>JBOHII010000303.1:0-12647 GCA_050725955.1 Pseudolabrys sp.
GTGGTCGGCCACGACACGCAGGCCAACGACCATCCGCTCGCCACCGCCATCGGCCCGCAGCGCAACGGGCCTTTGCACCCTCACTTGGCCGAGGAATATCGCGAATGGTCGGGCGGCCGCGACTGGAAGGACGATTTTCCCGAGTGGGAGCCGGTGCACCGCATATTGTTCAAGAACGGCATCATGGGCATCGAGAATGTCGGCGGCGATATCGACAAGGTCACGGGCAAGCGCGTCACCTTCGCTTACTTCCCGTGGAATTGGGACCGCGGCGACGGTTGCATCGTGCGCCTGGTCGCCATCGTCGATCCGTCCGGAAAATACAAGATCGAGCGCGGGAGGAACTACTAATGCACGTCAAACGATTCAATGACGCCAAGCCCTACGAGGCGCCCAATCACCGCAACTACACCTCGCTGCGCATGTTCGGCGCCGAGGCCGGCGGCACCAAGGGCCTGGTGTTCGGATATTCGCATTTTTTGCCGGGCGGCGGCGCCGGCCCGGACGCTTCGCCGCCGGAAAAAGTCTACTTCGTGTTGCGCGGCGAGCTCACGGTGATCGTCAATGACAAGGAGACCGTGCTGAAGGCGAACGATTCCTGCGTGATCGAGCCGAACGAGACGCGCGAAATCGTCAACCGCGGCAATGAGGTGTGCAGCATCGTGGTCGCGGTGGCGATGCCGCCGAAATAACGCCGAAGACGCGGGTGGCCGGGACAAGCCCGGCCATGACGAAGAAGAAAATCGGGAGGACAGAATGTCCGAAGCCTTTCTGAAAAATCCGCTGTCGCTGTTCGACATCAAGGGCAAGACGGCGATTGTCACCGGCGCCTCGGGCGCCTTCGGCGCGTTGGCGGCGAAGACCCTGGCCGGCGCCGGCGCCAATGTCGTGCTGGCGGCGAGCAAGCAGGACGAGCTGAAAAAGGTTGCGGCCGAATGCGAGGCGCTCGGCGGCAAGGCGGAAGTGATCGCGTTGCGGCCGAGCTCGGAAGAAAACTGCGACAGAATCGTCAAGGCGGCGACCGACAAATTCGGCCGCGTCGACATCCTGGTGGTCGCTTCCGGGCTCAACAAGGTTTCCAAGATCGTCGACCAGAAGGTCGAGGACTTCCTCGACGTCATGGACGCCAACGTCAATCAGTCGTGGCTGATGGCGCGCGCCGCCGGCCGGCAGATGCTCAAGCAGGGCCAAGACGGCAAACCTGGCGGCAAGGTGATCCTCACCTCGTCGGCGCGCGGCCTGCTCGGCCATCCCGCCGGCTACACCGCCTATTGCGCCTCCAAATCGGCGGTCGACGGCATCACCAAGGCGCTCGGCTGCGAATGGGGCGACACCGGCATCACGGTGAATGCGCTCGGCCCGACCGTGTTCCGCTCGCCGCTCACCGCCTGGATGTATGAGGACACGGAGCGGGCGCAGACCATGCGCAAGGGCTTCCTCGCGCGCGTGCCAAAAGGCCGTCTGGGCGAGCCGGAAGACCTTGCCGGCCCGCTGCTGTTCCTCGCCTCCAAGGCGTCCGACTTCTACACCGGCCATATCCTCTATGCCGACGGCGGCTACACGGCGGGGTGAGAAATGCTTCCGCCGCGCAAACAAACGCCCCCTCCTTATTCCTCCCCCGCAAGCGGGGGAGGAAAGCGCTTGCTTCGCGAGCGTCGCATTCAGTTGGTGCCTGCGCTCGCGGCGTTCTCCTCTCTCCCCCGCTTGCGGGGGAGAGATGGAGAGGGGGACCTTGAGTCGCGAGAATTTGTATGAGCAAAGCACGCATCGCGGTGATCGGCGCCGGCCTGATGGGCCACGGCATCGCCCAGGTGTTCGCGCTCGCCGGCCACGATGTGACGATCTACGACGCGAGCAAGCCCAGCCTCGACAGCGCCAAAGCGCGCATCCTCGCCAACCTGAAGGATCTCGGCGACGATCAGAGCGCGGTCGAGCGGGTGACGCCGATCGCCGATCTCGCCGCCGCGGTGCGCGAGACCGACTACGTGGTGGAAGCGGTGCTCGAAGACCTGCCGCTCAAGCAGAAACTGTTCGGCGAAATCGAAAAGCACGTACGGCCGGACACGATCCTCGCCAGCAATACATCGGTCATTCCCATCACCGAGATCATGCAAGGCCTGCAGCGCCGCGAGCGTGCGCTCGGCACCCACTGGTGGAACCCGCCCTTCCTGGTGCCGCTGGTCGAGGTGATCGAGACGCAATGGACGTCCCCGCAGGCGGTTCAATTCACCATGGAATTGCATGTTGCCGCCGGCAAGACGCCGGCGCATGTGAAGAAGGACGTCGCCGGTTTCATCGGCAACAGGCTGCAGCATGCGCTCTGGCGCGAGGCGATCGCACTGGTCGAGAACGGCATCTGCGACGCAAAGACCGTCGACGACGTGATCAAGGCGGCGTTCGGCCGGCGCCTGGCGGTGCTCGGCCCGCTGGAAAACGCCGACATGGTCGGCACCGATCTGGCACTGGCGATCCACAAGACCGTGCTGCCGGCAATCGACAGCCGGCCGGCACCGTCGCCTTATCTGGAAAAGCTGGTGGCCGACGGCAAGCTTGGCTTCAAGTCGGGTGAAGGCTTCCGCAAATGGTCGCCCGCACAACAGGCGGAATTGCGCGTGAAAGTTCTCAAGCACCTGAAAAAGGCAAGAGAGGAAGACGCAAGGAAATGAGCGACCTCAATCGGCCCTCATGCTGAAGCGGAATTGAAGTATCGCAAAAAATCAAAGAGGAGGAAGCAATGACCGACCGCAAGACGATATCCCGCCGCACGCTGGTGAAAACCGGTCTCGGCGCCATCGCCGCGCCGACAATGTTGGGCGTGTTGCCCGCACAAGCGCAATCCAACGTGATCAAAGTCGGCCATGTCAGCCCGCGCACCGGGCCGCTCGCCGGATTCGGCGAGGCCGACGGTTTCATTCTCGATCAGGTCCGCGCCATTCTGGGCAAAGGCCTCGTTGCCGGAGGCAAGACCTACGAGGTCGAGATCATTTCCAAGGACAGCCAATCGAGCGCCAGCCGCGCCTCGGAAGTCGCCTCCGAGTTGATCCTGTCCGACAAGGTCAATCTCCTGGTCGGCTCCGGCACGCCGGACACCACCAACCCGATCTCCGATCAGGCGGAAGTCAACGAAATACCCTGCCTCACCACCAACTGTCCGTGGCAGCCATATTTCTTCGGCCGCAAGGGCGTTCCGGGCAAGGGCTTCAAGTGGACCTATCTGTTCTTCTGGGGCCTGGAGGACGTGATCGGCGCGTTCCTGGCGCTGTGGGAGGAGCTGCCGCACAACAAGGTGATCGGCTGCCTGTTCCCCAACGACGCCGACGGCAATGCCTGGGGCGATGCCGAGCATGGCGTGCCGCCGGCCTACAAGAAAGCCGGCTACAAGCTGATCGATCCCGGCCGCTATCAGCCGATGAACAACGACTTCACCTCGCAGATTTCGGCGTTCAAGGCGGCGAACGCCGAGATCGTCACCGGTGTGATGATCCCGCCGGACTTTGCAACGTTCTGGTCGCAGGCGGCGCAGCAGGGCTTCAAGCCGAAAATCGTCACCATCGGCAAGGCGCTGCTGTTCCCCTCGGTGATCGACTCGCTCGGCGCGCGCGGCAACAATCTGTCGAGCGAAATCTGGTGGACACCGCACCATCCGTTCAAGTCGGGGCTGACCGGACAAAGCTGCCAAGCGCTCGCCGACGCCTATACCAAGGCCACCGGCCGGCCGTGGACGCAGCCGATCGGCTTCCAACACGCGCTGTTCGAAGTGGCGATCGACATCCTCAAGCGCGCCAAGAATCCGACCGACCCGAACGCAATCCTCGAATCGATGGTGTCGACCAACTACAACTCGATCGTCGGGCACGTCCAATGGACCGGCAAGCCGGTGAAAAACGTCAGTAAGACCCCGCTGGTCGGCGGGCAGTGGCAGAAGAAGGGCGACAAGTTCCAGCTCGTCATCACCGAAAACAAGACGGCGTCGGAGATACCGGTCGGCGGCAAGTTGCTGCCGCTCGCGTAATCAAACATATCGCGCACCGGTGTGGCCGAGCCTGGCCCGGCCACACCGCCTGAACATATGCAGTGGGAGGCAGTCCGATGCATACGCCGACGGACAAGGAAGCTTTCGCCGCCAAGCCGGAAACGACGGGAACGATGAGCGTCTCGAAGCCGCAGAACGGCGCCGAATACATTGCCTCGCTGCGCGACGGCCGCGAGGTATTCATCTACGGCGAGCGGGTAAAGGACGTCACCACGCATCCGGCCTTCCGCAACACGGCCCGCATGGTCGCCCGGCTCTACGACGCGCTGCACGATCCCAAGCGTAAAAGCAAAATGCTCGTGCCGACCGACACCGGCAACGGCGGCATGACCCATCCGTTCTTCAAGGCGCCGAAAAACCAGGCCGATCTTGTCGCCGGCCGCGATGCCATCGCGGAATGGGCGAAGATCACCTACGGCTGGATGGGCCGCGCTCCCGATTACAAGGCGGCATTCCTCGCGACGCTGGGTGCGAATGCCGAATTCTACGCACCGTACGAGGAAAATGCGCGGCGCTGGTACAAATACAGCCAGGAACGCGTTCCCTTCATCAATCACGCCATCATTCATCCGCCGGTCGATCGCGATCGGCCGCCGAACGAAGTCAGCGATGTCTGCGCGCATGTTGAGAAAGAGACCGACGCCGGCATCGTCGTTTCCGGCGCCAAGGTGGTTGCTACCGGGTCCGTACTGACCAATTACACCTTCGTCGCGCACCACGGGCTGATCCCGGTGCAGGACAAGAAATTCGCCGTGGTGTTCATGGTGCCGACCAATGCGCCGGGCGTGAAGTTCATCTGCCGCACGTCTTACGAAATGACGTCGACGGTCATGGGCAGCCCGTTCGACTATCCGCTCTCAAGCCGGCTCGACGAGAACGATGCCGTCTTCATCATGGATAAGGTCCTGGTGCCGTGGGAGAACGTGTTCGTCTACAACGACATCGAAAAAGCCAATAATTTCTTTCCGCGAACCGGATTTTTGCCGCGCTTCGTGGTGCACGGCTGTACGCGCCTCGCTGTCAAGCTCGATTTCATCTGCGGCCTGTTGCTCAAGGCGACGGAGGCGGCGGGTACCAAGGACTTTCGTGGCGTGCAGGCCAATGTCGGCGAGGTGATCGCCTGGCGCAATTTGTTCTGGGGGCTCTCGGATGCGATGGTGCGCGATCCGAAGCCCTGGATCGGCGACTATGTGCTGCCCAACATGGATCCAGGCAATGCGTATCAGATCATTGCCACGATGGCCTACACGCGCGTCAAGCATCTCATCGAGCAGACGGTCGCTTCGGGATTGATCTATCTCAACAGCCACGCGCGCGATTTCAAAAATCCGGAAATCCGCCCCTATCTCGACCAGTATCTGCGCGGCTCCAACGGCTACAAGGCCGAGGAGCGGGTGAAGCTGCTCAAGCTGTTGTGGGATTCCCTCGGAAGTGAATTCGGCGGCCGGCATGAACTTTATGAGATCAATTACGGCGGCTCGACCGAAGAAATTCGTCGCTACTGTCTGTTCGGCGCGCAGGCATCCGGCAATGCCGACAAGTTCAAGGGATTTGCCGAAGCATGCATGGCCGAGTACGACCTGGAAGGCTGGAAAGTGCCCGATCTCAGCGATCCAGGTGAGCTCAGTTACCATGCGCTACGCGGACCCCAGTAGTTGACGCCGCGCGTGAGTGATCGACGCATGCCCCCCATCCTCGCGCTGGAAAACATCTCGAAGCGGTTCGGCGCGGTGGTGGTGGCCGAGGGCATCGACCTCGCGCTCGCCGAGGGCGAGGCGCTCGGCATCATCGGGCCGAACGGCGCCGGCAAGACCACGCTGTTCGGCATCGCCACCGGCACGGTCGCGCCCGACGCCGGCCGCGTCGTCTACGCCGGCGACGACATCACCCGGCTTCCGCCCGAGCGGCGCTGCCGCTTGGGGCTGGCGCGCTCGTTCCAGATTCCGCAGCCGTTTTCCGGCATGACCGTGTTTGAAAATGTGGTCGTGGCGGCGGCCTTTGCCGGCAACGCCAGCGAGGCCTCGGTCTATGACGCCTGCGCCGACCTGCTTGAGCGCTGCGGGCTCACCGACAAGGCCAATCGTCGCGCCGGCGGCCTCACGCTGCTCGACCGCAAGCGCCTCGAGCTCGCGCGCGCGCTGGCGACCAAGCCGCGCGTGCTGCTGCTCGACGAGGTCGCCGGTGGACTGACCGAACACGAATGCGCCGTGCTGGTAGCGCTGATCAAATCCGTGCGCGCCGGCGGCGTTTCGATCGTGTGGATCGAGCATGTGGTGCACGCGTTGCTCGCCACGGTCGACCGGCTCGCGGTGCTGCATGGCGGCAAGTTCATCGCCGAGGGAAACCCGGCCAGCGTCATCAAGAGCCCGCAGGTGGCGGAGATCTACATGGGGATCGCCGCCGATGCGTAAATTAACTCGTCATTCCATATCCCCAGCGCTGCGGAGCATGGATTTCCGGGTTCACGCGCTGCGCGCGCGCCCCGGAATGACGGAAAGAAGAAACAATGCCTGATCCCTTGCTCGAGGTACGCGCGATCGACGCCTATTACGGCGACTTCCAGGCGCTGTTCGGCGTCTCGCTCAAGGTCAATGCCGGCGAGGTGGTGGCGGTGATCGGCGCCAATGGCGCCGGCAAGAGCACGCTTTTGCAAAGCATCGCCGGCATGATGCAACCGCGCCGCGGCGACATCTTGTTCGACGGCGAGGCCATCGGCGCGCAACCGGCATTCGCCGTGGTCAGGCACGGCATCGCGCTGGTGCCGGAAGGCCGCCGGCTGTTTCCCTCGCTGACGGTCGAAGAAAACCTCAAGATCGGCGGCCAATCGCGCCGCCCCGGCCCGTGGACGCTCGAGCGTGTCTATGAGCTGTTTCCGGTGCTGGGCGAGCGGCGCGACCTGCCGGCCCCGGCGCTCTCCGGCGGCCAGCAGCAGATGTGCGCGATCGCGCGCGCGCTGATGGCGAACCCGCGCCTGCTGCTGTGCGACGAAATCAGTCTCGGTCTGGCGCCGATCGTGGTGCGCGACATCTATGCGCAACTGCCGACGATTGTCGGCGAAGGCCTGTCGTTGATCGTGGTCGAGCAGGATATCGCGCAGGCGCTCAAAGCCGCCGCGCAAGTCTACTGCCTGCAGGAAGGCCGCATCGCGCTGCAGGGACCGGCGCGCGAGATGACGCGCGAGCGCATATCGGCGGCGTATTTCGGGGTGTGAGGGACGGTGAACGCGAATTTCATATCCGTCATTCCGGGGCGCAAGCGAAGCGAGCGAGCCCGGAATCCATACTCCGCAGCGCTGGGATTATGGATTCCGGGTTCGCGGTCTTCGGCCGCGCCCCGGAATGACAGAGAATTATCATGACCGAATGGCTCAACGTCATATTGCAAGGCGTGCTGATCGGCGGGCTCTACGCCATGTTCGCCGCCGGCCTGTCGCTGATCTTCGGCGTCATGCGGCTGGTCAACATCGCGCATGGCGACCTGATCGTGCTCGCCGCCTATGTGGCGCTGCTGGTAACGCAAGGCCTCGGCCTCGGCCCGCTCACGTCGCTGATCCTGGTGGTGCCGATCATGGCCGCGATCGGCTACGCGCTGCAGCGCGGGCTGCTTAATTTCACACTCGGCGAGGACCTGCTGCCGCCGCTCCTGGTCACCTTCGGCCTGTCGATCATCATCCAGAACGGCTTGCTCGAATTGTTCACCGCCGACAGCCGCAAGCTGCAAGCCGGCGCCATCGAGGTCGAGACCTTCCAGGTGATGCACGGCGTGTGGCTCGGCCTGTTTCCGCTCATCCAGTTCCTGGTGGCGGTCGGAGTGATCGCCGGCCTGCAAATCCTGTTTTACCGCACCGCGCTCGGCCGCGCCTTCCGCGCCACCTCCGACGACCAGGCGGTGGCGCAATTTATGGGGCTCGACACCCGCCACGTGTTCGCCATGGCCATGGCGCTGTCGCTCGCCATCATTGCCATCGCCGGCGTGTTCCTGGCGGTGCGCACCAATTTCGACCCGGCCATCGGCCCGGCGCGGCTGATCTTCGGCTTCGAGGCGGTGATCATCGGCGGCCTCGGCAATATGTGGGGGACGCTCGCCGGCGGCATCATTCTCGGCGTCTCGCAGGCGATCGGTGCGCAGATCGATCCGGGCTGGCAACTGCTCGCCGGCCATATCGTTTTCCTCGCCATCCTGGCGGTGCGCCCGCAGGGCCTGTTTCCCAAGGTGTCGGGATGAACCGGGTCGAGCACGCCACGCGTTCGAGCCGCATCGGCGTCGCGCTGATCGCCGTGACGCTGGTTGCGCTGGCGCTGGCGCCATTCTGGGGCGACCGGGCGATGCTGCGGCTGCTCTCCGAGATATTCACCTTCGTCGCGCTGGCGAGCCTATGGAACCTGCTCGCCGGCTATGCCGGGCTGGTCTCGGTCGGGCAGCAGGCCTTTGTCGGGCTTGGCGGCTATCTGCTGTTTGCGCTGGTGATACTCGCCGGCGTGCACCCGATTGTCGCGATCCTCATCGCGGGGCCGATCGGCGCGCTGGTCGCCGTTCCGGTGGCGGCGTTGATTTTTCGCCTGCGCGGCGCCTATTTCGCCATCGGCACCTGGGTGGTGGCGGAGGTGTTCCGCCTGCTCGCTTCGCAGATTTCCGTGCTTGGCGGCGGCTCCGGCATCAGCCTGCCGGCCAATGTCGTGATCGCCATGGCGCCGAGCCGGCAGGCGCGCGAATTCGAAACTTATTGGTTGGCGCTGGCGCTGACCGTTGCCGTGCTGGGCGCGATCGTGGCGCTGCTGCGCTCGCGCCAAGGGCTTGCGCTCACCGCCATCCGCGATAACGAACTGGCGGCGCAGAGCAACGGCATCGGCGTGACGCGCGTCAAATTCATCGTTTATGTGCTGACCGGCTTTGGCACCGCCATGATCGGCGCGCTGATATTTTTGATGAAGCTTCGCATCTCGCCGGACACCGCTTTCAGCGTCAACGACTGGACCGCCTTCGTGATCTTCATCACGGTGATCGGCGGCATCGGCCGCATCGAGGGACCGATCATCGGCACTATCATCTTCTTCGTCCTGCGCCAGGCGCTGGCCGATCTCGGCAGCCTGTATCTGCTGATGATGGGCGCGGTCGCCATCGTGGTGATGCTGTGGGCGCCCAAGGGCCTTTGGGGCCTGATCGCGGAACGCTACGGCTGGCAGGCCCTGCCGCTGCAAAGGCGCCTGGTCATCGCCGGCGCTGCGAAAAAGACCGAGGGCAAGCCATGAGCACGATCATCGACATTTATTGCCACATCTATCCGGACCGTTTCTTCCGGGAAATGACGCGCGTGGCGCCGAACCTTGAGAACATCGGCAAGCGCTTGCGCGGCATCGTCAAGCTGTTCGATCTCGGTGCGCGCTTCAAGGAAATGGACGAGTTCGGCGACTACCGGCAGATCATCTCGCTGCCCAACCCGGCGATCGAAGACATCGCCAAGCCGGATGTCGGCCTTGCACTCGCACGCATCGCCAACGATTCGATGGCCGAGCTGTGCCGCAGGCATCCGCAGCGCTTCCCGGCTTTCGCCGCCGCGCTGTGCATGACCGACGTCGAGGGTTCGCTCGACGAGGCGCGGCGCGCCATCAAGGAGCTCGGCGCACGCGGCGTGCTGCTTTACACGAACGTCGCCGGCGAGCCGCTCGATCAGCCGAAGTTCGAGCCGATCTTCGCCTTGATGGCCGAACTCGATCTGCCGATCTGGCTGCATCCGGTCGGCACCGCGGCGATGCCCGACTATCCAACCGAAAAGAAATCGCGCTTCGAAATGTGGTGGTGTTTCCACTGGCCGTACGAGACGTCCGTCGCCATGGTGCGCCTGGTGTTCAATGGGCTGTTCGACCGCTATCCCAGGCTCAAGATCATCACCCACCATCTCGGCGCCATGATCCCCTATTACGACGGCCGGGTAGGAGCGGGCCTGAAAGTGCTCGGCCAGCGCACCTCCGACGAGGATTATTCCCAAGTGCTCCCGTCGCTAAAACGGCCGCACATGGATTACCTGCACGACTTCTACGCCGACACCGCCATGTTCGGCGGCGGCGTGGCGGCAACGCGCTGCGGCTATGAATTCTTCGGCGCCGAACGCGTGGTGTTCGCGACCGACACGCCGCTCGGGCCGATCGCGCCCACGATCAAGACCGTGCGGGACCTCGCCCTGGCGCCGGCCGACGAGCGCAAGCTGTTCTGCGGCAATGCCGAGGCACTGCTGAAGATGAAATTCTAGTCCGCCCAGCGCCGTCAGGCAGCAGCGGCCGGTTTTTTCTTTTTCTTGGTCTCGCTCGAGCCGACGCCGTGCACCGGCGTCCAGCTCGGCGGATCGCTCGCCGGGAAGCTCTCGTCGGAATTGACCACGACGTTGTCTTCGTCGTGCTCGATGCGTTGGCGTTCCTCGTCGATATGCTGTTTCGGTTTTTCCGTCATGCAAAGCTCCAAAAGGCCGAAAGCCGCCGTTCCGGCGGCCGGTTCCGTTCGCAATGATAACGGCGAAGCTCCCTGCCCGGTTCCACGGGCTCAAAACACCCGATTCTGCGGCGGTTCGTGCCTAAGCAGAACGCGCTCGACGTTCTGCCATGCCGAGCGGAACAACGTGGCCGAGGACTGGCGCGTCACGCCGGCGATGTGCGGGGTAAGCAGGAGCCGCCGCGCCGCCTCGCCGTCGAGCGCAAGCAGCGGATTGTCCGCGCCCGGCGGCTCGGTCGAATAGACGTCGACCGCGGCGCCGCCGAGCCGGCCGGCGCGCAGATGCACGGCGAGCGCGGCTTCGTCCACCACCCCGCCGCGCGAGGCCTGGATCAGCACCGCGCCCGGTTTCATCCGCGACAATTCGCGCTCGCCGATCATGCCCTTGGTCGCCGGCAATAGCGGCACATGCAGACTGACGACATCGGCGGTGGCGAGCAGCGTATCGAGCGCCATCGGCTTGGCGCCGACGGCTTCGCCGGCTTTGGCATCGCGCGGCGCCGGATCGTGGTAGCAAACACGGCAGCCCAATGCGGCAAAGGCCTGCGCGACCGCCATGCCGATGGTGCCGAAGCCGACAAGGCCGACCAGCAGACCGTCGAGCCCGGCGAGATTGTCCGCCACCATGCGGGCGCGGAAGGCGACGTAGTTGCCGGCCTTGAGCTCGGCGTCGGCCCAGGCGAAGCGGCGCAGCAGCGCCGCGGCGGCGGTCACCGCATATTCGGCGACCGCGCCATTGCTGCCGCCGGCCACGTTCGCAACCGCAATGCCGAGCCGCGTCAGCGTCTCACGATCGAGGCGGTCGACGCCGGCGCCGGTGATCTGCACCAGCTTGAGGCGGCCGCCCTCGAACAGGGGCGGCGCGAGCTTCGGCCCGACCGCCGGAATGACCAGAGCCGCAGCCGCCCGCATCAAGGCGGGCACGTCGGCATCGTCCGGCTTGCGGTAAGTCACGCGCAGCGTTGCCGGCGCCGGCGCATCGACGCGCGTGAAATCGGCCTCGGGCCGCAGGCATAAAACGTCGGTGCTCATTAAACGTCGGCGCTCATTGGCGTTTCAATTCAGAAATTGGGGAAGCTGTCGGTCGAGGCGACGATGTCGGGCGTGGGAAAAAAGCAGAGCAGGACCAGCGGCTCGCTGCCGGTGTTGCGGGTGACGTGCTTCTCCTCCGGCGGAACCAGCACGACGTCGCCCGGCTTGATCGCGAACTCGCCGCTTTCGCTTAAAGTACGCCCCTCGCCGCGCAGCACGTAGATGCATTCCTCATAGCCGTGATGCAAATGCGGGCCGCGCAGGCTTTCGACCGGCGTCTGCACCGGAATCTCGACGACGCGGAAGGTAACTTTAGAACCGACTTCGCCCGACACCATCTCCAGCACGGCGCGTCCGGGCAGGCCGAGCCGCTTGCCCTCGCCCTGCTTGAGCAGTCGCGCCATCAGATCGCCTGCCGCAGCTGCCTGACCTCGGCGGTGCCGCCCTGCACGGCGTCGAGCTGGCGGAAGATGTCGGCCGCTTCGCGCGCGATGGCGTCGGCGATGTCGGTGAGCATGCGCGCACCCTTCTCGGCGGTGGCGTGCTGCGGGCTGCCGAACCAGCCGGTCGGCGCAATCGAGCGGATATCGGTAAGCACCGGCTGATAGCTGCGTGTGCGGCGCAGCTTGTCCATCTTGTGGCCGTGGCCATGCTCGGAGGAATAGTCGATGCGGTCGAGATGCACGAGCTCCGGCCGGAACGCCAGCACGGCCAACGCCTCGATCTCGCCGCCATGGGTGAGGCCGTTGCAGGTCTTGCCGTAAAGCTATTCGGCGACGTAGCAGGCCTGCACCGTCAGCACGCTCATGCCGTGGTCGCGGTGCAGCGATTCCGCGGCAATCGCCAGCGACGGGATATTGCCCTCGTGCCAGTTGAGAATGAGCAGCCGCTTGGCGCCGTGCCTGGCGGTGGAAACGCAAGTCTCGACCGCCACCCGCATATAAGTGTCGGGCGTGACCGTGATGGTGCCTTCGAACGGCATGTGCATCGGCGTCACGCCGAACGGCGTCGCCGGCAGCACCAGTGCATCCATGCGCTCGGCGACGGCGGCGGCGATGACGTTGGCGGCAAAGGTGTCGGTGCCCGTCGGCAGATGCGG
>JBOHII010000304.1:0-7099 GCA_050725955.1 Pseudolabrys sp.
AGTCCACACCGTGTCGGACAATTGCGCGTCGTGGGTGACGCCGCCGAGCGCCTTGATGTCCTCTTCCGCTTCCTCCTCGATCACGTCGCCGACGTCGTCGAAGGTGATGATGCCGACCAGCCGGTCCTCACTGTCGACCACGGGCGCGGCCACCCAATTGTAGCGCAGGAACAGGCGCGCGACTTCCGCCTGATCCTGCACGGCGCGCACGCGCAGTCTTGTGTCCTCGATCAAATCCGGGACCGGCACGGGCCGCTTGGCGCGCAACAGCCGGTCGAGCGGCACCGCGCCGAGAAAACGCCGGCGTTCGTCGGTCACGTAAAGCTTGTAGAATTGCTCCGGCAGATCGACCGTCTCGCGCATGTAGTCGATCGCCTGGCCAACGCTCCAGGCCGGCGGCACGGTGATGAAATCGGTCTGCATGCGCCGGCCGGCGGAATCTTCCGGATAATCGAGGCTGCGCTTGAGAGCGACCCGCTCGAGCTGCGGCAATTGCTCGAGGATTTCGGTCTGCTCTTCCTTTGGCAAATCCTCGAGGATCGTCACCGCGTCGTCGGATTCGAGGTCGCGCACGCCTTCCGCCACGGTCTGCGTCGGCAGTTCTTCAAGGATTTCCTCGCGCACCGTGTCGTCGACCTCGGTGAGTGCGGTGAAGTCGAAGTGGATGCCGAGCAATTTGATCAGGTGCGGCCGCTGTTCCTGCTCGAGCGCCTCGACCACGGCTCCGAGGTCGGCGACGTGCAGCCCACCGACCAGGCGCAGCAGCGTTTCGACGTCGTCCGTTTCGATAGCCTTGACCACGCGGCCGAAATACCGCTTGCGGATGGCGCCATCGTCGTCGCGCGGCAAGGTTCTGATTTTTCGTTTGGCCATGCCCGGTCTTGGCGCTGGAGGAATGCGGGCCGCTTGTACGCCGGGGCCCTGGGAATGGGCAAATGATTAGCGCATAAACTGCACCTATGATCCGCCTCGTCGCCATCGCGGCCATGCTGGCCGCCGTTCCGCTCGCCGCCGCGGCGGAACCGTGCCCGGGCAATCCGGATGCGCTCGGCACCGCGCGCGTGCTCGGCGTCAATGCCACCACCGCGCCGCGGGTCGGCCGCAAGCAATTCCCCGATACGCTGCCGCTGCAGCCGAAAGAACTGGTGCTCACCTTCGACGATGGGCCGTGGCCCGGCACCACGCCGAAAATCCTAGACGCACTCCAGCGGGAATGCGTGCACGCCACGTTTTTTCTGCTTGGGCGCAATGTCGAGGCGCACCCCGAGATCGCCCGCCGCGAACTGGCCGAAGGCCACAGCCTCGGCCACCACACGTTTTCGCATCCCCTGCTCAACCTTATGGCGCTCGACAAAGCAGAGGCCGAGATCGACCGCGGCATCGCCGAAGACGAATTCGCGCTCTATGGCCGGCGGCGGTCCGAGCCGACCACGCCGTTTTTCCGCTTCCCGGGTTTCGCCTCGAACAAGGCGCTGCTCGAGCGCCTGCAGGCCCGCGGCATCGTCGTGTTCGGCGCCGACGTCTGGGCAAGCGATTGGCTGCCGATGAGCCCGGAGGAGGAATTGCAACGCATCCTTGCCCGCATCGAGAAGGCCGGCCGCGGCATCGTGCTGTTGCACGACACCAAGGCAGAAACCGCCCGCATGCTGCCCGCCTTTTTGCGTGAGCTGAAACGGCGCGGACATCGCGTGGTTCACGCCGTTCCGGCGGGAATCCGCGCAATTTCCAACTGAATCGTCCCTTTTTTGCCGCAGGCGACGGAAAATCGGCCCGGCAGAAGGCTGTGGACGGTTCAAGGTGGTTAATTTTCCGTTAATGTTGAATTTCGTAGCGTCGAGCAACTTCGCCATTCGGGGAACGCGCCATCCGGCGCGGATGGGCGGGGGCTGGAATTTGCAATGCGTTTTGTCGCAGTTGTGTTGTGTTGTGTGGCCGGCGGGATCGTCCCGGCCATGGCCCAATCGGGTGCCGAACCGGCATCCCCGCCCAAGCCTGCCGAACAAGCCGCGGCGCAATCGGTGGCGAAGCCGGCCGAGCAACCGCTCGCCCAGCCGGCCGTTGTGCCGATCGAGAAGACCGTTGTCCAACCCATCGCGGCGCCGATCGTGAAAATAGCCACTGCGTCGGCCGCCGCCCCAATCGAGAAAGCGGCCGTTCCGGGTGAAAAAGCAGCCGTGCAGCCGGATACCAAGCCGGTCGAGCATACCGACGCATTGCCAGCCGCCCCGGTTGAAAAAGCGAGCTTGCGGCCCGAGCCCAAACCGGAAGCAAAGCCCGAGGCCAAGCCGGCCGCGCGGCCCGAGTCAAAACAACTTGCCGAGTCATGTCCCGGCCACCCGAATGCGCTCGGCACCAGCCGCGTGCTCACCGTCTCGCCGGACGAGTTCAGCCGCATCGGCACCATCCAATACAAGCAGACGCTGCCGCTCAACGATCATGAGGTGGTGCTCACCTTCGACGACGGACCGATCCCGCCCTATTCCAACATCATTCTCGACGCGCTCGAGGCGCAATGCGTTAAGGCGACCTATTTCATGGTCGGCGAGATGGCGCATTCCTATCCATCGATCGTGCGCCGCATCTACAATGCCGGCATGACCATCGGCACGCACAGCCAGCACCATCCGTTCGGCTTTGAGCGGCTGTCGATGGACCGGGTCGAACGCGAAGTAGACGGCGGCATCGCCTCGGTGGACGCCGCGCTCGGCGATCCCAAAGCGGTGGCGCCGTTCTTCCGCATCCCCGGCTTCGGCCGCACCAATGCGATCGAGCGCTTCCTTCAAGCCAAAGGTCTGATGACCTGGAGCGCCGACATCGACACCGATGACTGGTGGCGCGGCAGCACGCCGGGCGCGGTCCTGCAACGCGCAATGCGCCGGCTCAATGCCAGGGGCCGCGGCATCATCTTGATGCACGACATCCATCCGGCAACCGCGCTGGTACTGCCGTCGCTGCTGCGCGAGCTCAAAGCCCAAGGCTATCATGTAGTGCAGGTGGTGCCGGCCGGCGAGCGGCCGAAGTCGGTGCCCGAACTGGTGGCCAAGCCCTCCGAGGACAAGGGCAACTGGCCGCGCGTGACGAAAGCGAGCGTGACGGCCGCGACGAGCAATGCGCGGGTTGCGCGCCACCGCATCAAGAAGGCGGCCGCCGAGGCCGAGCCGGCGCTGCACCATCGCCTCAAGAAGGTGATCGCCAGCCGTGAGCGTCCGGCGCGCCACCACAAAAAGGTGCTGGCCAGCATTGAGCCGGCGCCGCGCCATCACGTCAGGCGGGCGATCGGCGGAGAGGAGACGGTCCTGCGCCACCGCGTCAAGCAGGCGCTCGCCAACAAGCGCCGTCCGGCGGTCGCCAGTGCGCGGAAACAGGAATCGGCCGCTCCAAGCTGGCTGGAAAACCTTTTCTAGGCCGCTCGATTGCGCTACGGCGGGCGAGCAAGTCTATGGATCTGCTGAATCTGGCCAGCCGAAGCACACTTGTGCGAAGGCTGGTGCGGCCGAGAGGACTCGAACCTCCACGGGTTGCCCCGCTAGCACCTCAAGCTAGTGCGTCTACCAATTCCGCCACGGCCGCATAGTTCTGTTTGAACGCGATCTTTTCCGCAAACCCATATTTCGGGATCATGCTCGCAGGAATGCGAAAAGCCTTGCAATACCTCACGTCCCAACGAAGCGCGGTTCCTGTAACAAATAGGGTCTGGAGGGACAAGACCCGCCGGCGGCAACGAAAAGCCGGTGTTTCGGCGCGGTGCCGCGCCTAGCGCGCGTCCTGCTGGCGCGGCATCAGTTCTCCGACCTCGACCGCAATGCGGTTGCCGTTGACGACCACCGTTCCTTTGGCGACTGGCAGGTCGTTGGCGAGGATTCTGACGGGGTCTTCCTCGGAGGAATCGAGTTCGATGATGGCGCCGCGGCCGAGCCGGAGCACCTGGTGGACCGGCATGGTGGTGGTGCCAAGCACCACGGTGATGTCGACGGAAACATTATCGATGGTGGCCACGTTTTAACTTTCCATTGCCGCCCGCGCGAGTGCGAGCATCCGTCACGTCACCATGCTATGGTAAATGCCTCGTTAACGGCCGCCTGGGCGGGGGCGACTTGCCGGCTCTGCGGGAGAAAATGACGATGAAATCGACCTTAGTCGCGCTGGCGGTCGCGACTCTCGCGCGGCCGCGGCCACGCCCACATGAAGCGGTGAAGCTGAAAAACATAATTTCTTCGCATTTCTAGTCCGCCAGCAACGCGCGGCGTTGAAGCGGCCAACAGATGGCAGCATCGATGGCACAATCGCGTGCAACGCTCCGTCTTCTGCCCCCTGTTGCGGGCCAAGCGCCGGTCGAATGGCGCGTGGACGACGCGCTTGTGCCCTACCGCGATGCCGTAGACTTCATGCAGGCGCGCGCCGCGGCAATCGCCGCGGGGCACGAGCGCGAGCTGGTCTGGCTCATCGAGCACCCACCGGTCTACACCGCCGGCACCAGCGCCCTGGCCGAGCAACTCGTCGCGCCGCGCTTTCCGGTCTACCAGAGCGGGCGCGGCGGGCAGATGACTTATCACGGGCCGGGCCAGCGCGTCGCCTATGTGATGCTCGACTTGAAGCGGCGCGGACCGGACCTGCGGCGCTATGTGGCGACGCTGGAGGAATGGATCATCCGCACGCTTGCCGCGTTCAACGTGCGCGGCGAGCGGCGCGAAGACCGCATCGGCGTCTGGGTGGGCCGGCCGGAAAAAGGCGACGACTACGAGGACAAGATCGCCGCCATCGGTATCCGGGTGAGCCGATGGGTGACGCTGCACGGCATGGCGCTCAATGTCGAGCCGGACTTGTCGCATTTTTCCGGCATCGTGCCCTGCGGGGTGAACGAACCGCGCTACGGTGTCACGAGTTTGGCCGACCTCGGCATTCCGGCGTCGATGCCGGAAGTGGACATGGTTCTGCGGCGGGAATTCGAGACGCTGTTCGGGGCGACCAATTACGCCGTCGGCAGCACCGAGAAAACGTCACCGGGCCGCAGTGGCTTGAGATCGTCGTTGCTGCCCTCGCGCTGATGCATCACGTCGACGCGGGTGCCCAGGGGCCCGCGCCGGCTCGTCTCGATCATGGCGGCGACCGTATCGGGATCGCCGGAAAACACAGCTTCAACCGAGCCGTCGCGGCGGTTGCGCACCCAGCCTGCGAGGCCGCGTTTGAGCGCCTCGTGCTCGACGAAGGCGCGGAAGCCGACGCCCTGCACGCGGCCATGCACGATCACGTGGCGGATGACGCTCATGCCGGTTCACCCTTGCCGATCACGCGCGCAGCGGTGAAGCGCGAACACGACCAGCGCTCGACCGAGCGAACGTAGCGCTCGGGCAATTTCCAGGCGTGCGCCGAGGCGGCGATCATTTCGACATAGCCCGGCTTCGGCCGCCCGGGCGCGCGGCGGCGCAGGAGATAGACCATCGCGGCCTTGCGTTGCGCGCCGAAGCGCACCGGCAAATGGCGCACCGCGTAGAGCCCGGCATGCAGCAATTCAAAGGCGTGCATGGCGGCGACATCGCGCGGCGTGAGCTTCCACAGGACGCCGTGCACGGTGTCGCCGGCGCTTGGGCGGACCGAGCCCCAGCCATCGATGCCGACAAAAAAGCGATGGTTTTCAAGCCGGGCTGGCCCCAAGGCGCGAGCCTGCGGACAACGTGCGCGCATGCCGGCGCGGCTCATATTGGCACCGTAGGCGAAATAAAGCATGAAAGTGGCACGACCCGGCAAATATTCAGGCAAATTCGAGTATAACCGCGTCCACCGCCAGGCTGTCGCCTGGCTTGGCGTTGATCTTCTTCACCGTGCCGTCGATCTCGGCGCGCAGCACGTTTTCCATCTTCATGGCCTCGACAACGGCCACGGTCTCACCCGCCTTGACCTCTTGTCCTTCCTTGACCGCGATGGATACGACGAGACCCGGCATCGGACAGAGCACCTGCTTGCCGGTATCGGCCTTCTTTTTCACCGGCATCAGCCGCGCATACGCGGCCTCGCGCTCGGTATAGACGAAGGCTTTGGCCTCGACGCCGCGATAGGCGAGCGCAAAACCGTTCGGGATCGGCCGCACCTGCACCGCCACCGGCTCGCTGTTGATGGTGCCGCTCCAGATCGGATCGCCCGGCTTCCAGTCGGAAAACAAATGACGCAAGCGGTCCTTCTTCTGCCCGCTGAAACGCACCCCGACGGTGCCGGTCTCGCGCTTGACCTCGAGCCGATACTCGGTGTCGCCCAGCCAGACTGCGCGCCGGCTTTCGCGCGTCACATTGCGCCCGGCCATCTGCCCGGAGATGCGGCGCTTGCGTTCGCCCAGCACATGGTCGATGGCGGCGGCGACCGAAGCCAGCACCTCGGCGCGCTCGCCTTCCGGCGCAATCGCGTGGAAGCCGTCGGGGAATTCCTCGGCGATGAAGCCGGTGGAGAGTTTTCCGGCGCGCCAGCGCGGATGCACCATCAGCGCTGCGAGGAACGGAATGTTGTGCCGAATACCGTCGATGACGAAGGCATCGAGTGCGTCGGCCTGGGCGTTGATCGCCGCTTCGCGCGTTCCTGCATGGGTGACGAGCTTGGCGATCATCGGATCGTAGTAGATCGAAATCTCGCCGCCCTCGTAGACGCCGGTATCGTTGCGCAGGGTGACGCCGCCGGCGCTGCGCTCCTCGGGCGGGCGATAACGCGTGAGGCGGCCGGTCGAGGGCAGGAATTTGCGATACGGGTCCTCGGCATAGACGCGGGATTCGACCGCCCAGCCGTTGAGTTTCACATCGCTCTGCTTGAGCGACATTTTTTCACCGGCCGCGCTGCGGATCATTTGCTCGACCAGATCGATGCCGGTGATGAGTTCGGTCACTGGATGCTCGACCTGCAATCGCGTGTTCATTTCCAAAAAGAAAAAGCTCTTATCCTGGCCGGCGACGAATTCCACGGTGCCGGCCGAGTCGTAGCCGACCGCCTTGGCCAGCGCGACCGCCTGCTCGCCCATTTTTTTGCGCGTCGCCGCATCGAGCAGCGGCGACGGTGCCTCCTCGATCACTTTCTGGTTGCGGCGCTGGATCGAGCATTCGCGTTCGCCGAGATAGATGAC
>JBOHII010000305.1:0-9664 GCA_050725955.1 Pseudolabrys sp.
GACCTTCCTTGATCTCGCGGTCGTTGCCGAAGATCACAATGCCGACATTGTCGGTTTCGAGAGTGAGCGCCATGCCGCGCGTGCCGTTCTCGAATTCGACCATCTCGCCGGCCTGCACGTTATCGAGGCCGTAGACGCGGGCTATGCCGTCGCCGACGGATAAGACCTGGCCGACCTCGGAGACTTCGGCTTCCTGGCCGAAGTTCTTGATCTGCTCTTTCAGGATGGCGGAAATTTCTGCGGCGCGGATATCCATCAGCGGGCCTCTTTCATCGCGATCTTGATCGCATTGAGCTTGGTGCGGAGCGAACTGTCGACCATGCGGCTGCCGACCTTGACGATGAGCCCGCCGATGATGGCGGGCTCGATGCGCACGTCGAAGTCGATGTCCTTGCCGCCGGTGGCCGTTTTGAGCGCATCCTTCAGCGCAACCATATTCTTGTCGCTGAGCGGCTCGGCGACGGTGACTTGCGCGGTGACTTCGCCCTTGTGGCGGGCGACCAGCGTGCGGTAGGCGCTGATCATGTCGCGCACCGCAAATAGCCGGCGGTTGGTGGTGATGACGCGCAGGAAATTGGCGGCCAGCCCCTTGATGCCGGCCTTGTCGAGGATGGCGGCGAGCGCGCGCAATTGCGAGTCGGCGTCGAACACCGGGCTGCGCACCAGCCGGTTGAGGTCGGGACTGCCGGCGATCAGCGCGTCGAAGCGGTCGAGATCGGCCGTGACGGCATCCACCGCCTTATTTTCGAGCGCCAACTCGAACAGGGCATTGCCGTAACGCCCGGCCATGCCGGAAATGATCGGGTCTTCGCCTGCCACGGGACGCTCGTTTTCGTTGACACTTCACAGGCCGGGCGCCGTCGCCGAGCGGCGGCGCAAATCATTGGAATCCAAGAGGGAATTCCGATTCATGAGGACGTTGCGGAAGCCCGCGCAACCCCCGTGAAATCGAGGGGCTAGCTAACACAGGCACAAGGGCGGTGCAACACGGCGGCAGCGGCCGCCTTCCTGCGGCGCTATAAGATGCTACCGAATCGACGCTCCCCCATGAACCTGCGCACCAGCCAACTGGCCGGCCCGGCCCCGACCTTCGGCGAACTATTCTTGCCGAAGCTGGTCACGGTGTTGCGCGAGGGCTATGGCACGCGCCACATCCGCCGTGACGCCGTCGCCGGCCTCACCGTCGCCATAGTCGCGCTACCGCTGTCGATGGCGATTGCGATTGCCTCCGGCGTTTCACCCGATCGCGGCATCTACACGGCCATTGTAGGCGGCTTCATCGTCTCGCTTCTCGGCGGCAGCCGCTACCAGATCGGCGGGCCCGCCGGCGCCTTCATTGGCCGTGTCGCCGGCGTGGTCGAGCGGCACGGCTATGACGGTCTGGTGCTCGCCACCATGATCGCCGGCTTGATCTTGCTGGCGGGCGGGCTGCTGCGCGCCGGCACTTACGTGAAATACGTTCCCTTCCCCGTGACAGTCGGCTTCACCGCCGGCATCGCGGTCATCATCGTAGCCGGCCAAATAAAGGACATGCTTGGCCTGACGCTAGCGCATGAACCGGCAGATCTGCTGCCGAAGATGGAAGCGCTGTGGGGCGCGATGGGCACGCTGCACGGGCCGACCGCCGCGATAACGCTCTTCTCCATCGGCGTCATGGCGCTGCTGCGCAAGGTCCGGCCGAACTGGCCGTCTTTTCTCATCGCGGTCGCTATCGCTGCGGCGGTCGCATTCGCGCTGCATCTCGACGTCGCCACCGTCGGCTCGCGTTTCGGCGCGCTGCCGAACATGCTGCCGCCGCGGTCGCTGCCGGCATTCAGCCTCGCGAAATTGCAGGCGGTGCTGCCCGATGCAGCCGCCATTGCCGTCCTCGGCGCGATCGAGTCTCTGCTGTCCGCCGTGGTCGCCGACGGCATGAGCGGCGCGCGCCACCGGTCGAATTGCGAGCTCGTCGCGCAAGGCATTGCCAATATATTCTCGGCCGTCTTCGGCGGCATCTGCGTCACCGGCACCATCGCGCGTACCGCCACCAATATTCGCGCCGGCGCGCGCGGACCGATCGCCGGCATGTTTCATAGTCTTTATCTGCTGGCATTTCTGATCGTCGCCGCACCGCTCGTCTCCTACATTCCGCTCGCCGCGCTGGGCGCCGTGCTGGTGATGGTGGCGTGGCGCATGGCCGAGAAAGAAGAGTTTTGGTCGCTGCTCACCGGCGCGCGCGGCGACGCGGTCGTTCTGCTGGCGACTTTCTTGCTGACGATTTTCGTCAACCTCATTACCGGCATCGGCGTCGGCGTCGTTTTCGGGGCGCTGCTGTTTCTGCACCGTATGGCGGAGGCGGTCGAGGTCGAGGGCAGGCCGCATCTTGTGCCCGAGGATGTAGCCGACCAACCGATCGATCTGCGCGGCTTCGAAGCTGCGCGGATGGCCAAGCAGGACGTGATGGTTTACCGCATCAGCGGCGCGTTCTTTTTCGGCGCGACAGCGCGGGTGTCGCTGGTCCTCGACCGGCTGGCGGCGCATCCGAAAATCATCGTGCTCGATTTCAGTGAAGTTCCACTGATCGATTCGACCGCCACGCATTCGCTCCGGGCATTCACCGCGCGTCTCAGCCGCTCCGGCACAACGGTTTATTTCGCGGCGGCGCGGCCGAGCGTGCGCCGCGAACTGGCACGCGCCGGGCTCGACGCGGCAAAGGTGCATTACGTTGCCGCGGTGTCTGAGGTAAAGCCGGCGGTGTGAGCGGGATGGCACCCATGCGCAAACCGGGGCTCGCATCGCGCTACGGGGCGAGCTAGCTTGCTGCGGACTGCCTAACCCCTGCCGGATTCATGCTTCCCATCTTAAATCGAGAACCGCCCTGAAGGCCGCAGCCGCCGGCACGGCCAGGCTAATGGTCGTGTTGCTCGCCTTTGCCTGGGGCTTTAACTGGATTGCCGCGGCGATCGCCTTGCGTGAGGTGTCGCCGTGGAGCCTGCGCTTTGCCGGCGTCGGCATCGGCGCTGCGGTCCTGTTTGCCGCCGTCCTGTTGACCGGGCGCGATTTGCGGGTGCCGCGCGGCGAATTCCGCCATGTGATGGTGGCCGGCTTTTTCAACGTCGCAGCGTTTCAGATCCTCGCCGGTTTCGCGCAGCTCTCCGGCGCGACCTCGCGCGCCATCATCATTACTTATTCCATGCCGATCTGGACGACGATGCTCAGCACCGTCGTGCTTGGCGAGCGGCTCAACCGAATTCGCATTGTTGCTTTCGTGCTTTGTGTGGCCGGCTTGGGCATCCTGCTGTGGCCGCTGTTCGCCGACGGCTTTCCGCCCTTCGTGTTCTACTCACTCGGCTGCGCGCTGAGCTGGTGCGTGGCGACCGTCTATATCAAGTGGGCCGACGTCAAAATCAAGCCGTTGGCCAATGCAGCCTGGCAGTTGCTGTTCGGCTTCTTTTTCATCGCCGCCGGGACTTTCGTCTTCGAAGGCGCGCCGGTTCTGTGGCCGCTGACCGGCAAGACGGCGCTGGCGATACTCTATGTCGGCCTGTTCGGCATCGGGCTGGCGCATTTCCTGTGGTGGTCGATCGTCGGACGGCTGCCGACCATCACGGCCTCGCTCGGCTCGCTGCTGGTGCCGGTGATCGGCGTCACCGCCTCGACGGTTCTGCTCGGCGAGCGGCCGACCGCGCCCGACATCATCGGCTTCGTGCTGATCTTCGCCGCGGCGGCCTGCGTGCTGTTGCAGCCGAACGTGAAACACGCCGAGATGCCGGAATAGTTCTCAGAAAAAGCTCTGCGGATCGACGTCGACTTCGAGCCGCACATTGCCGCGCGGCTTGGGGGCGGCGGCAAGCCAGCCCCGCAAATAAGCGGACAGATCGAAGCCGCGCGGCGCTTTTACCAGCACCCTGAAGCGATGCCGGCCGCGCACCACCGCAATCGGCGCCTCGGCGGGGCCGAGCACGCGCACCGCCTCATTGCGCGGCGCGGCGGCAGCCAGCGTCCGGCCGTAAGCCTCCGCAACATGGCGCTCGTTGGCGGTGATCACCAGACTGGCCAGCCGCCCGTACGGCGGATAACCGGTCTTTTCGCGCAGCGCGATCTCGCTGTCGTAGAACGCCTCGCGATTGCCCGAGATCAACGCCTGCATCACCGGATGCTCGGGCTGGTGGGTCTGCAAAAAGCCCAAACCCCTGCCCTCCTCGCGGCCGGCGCGGCCGACCACCTGATGCAGCAGCTGAAAGGTGCGCTCGGCCGCGCGCGGATCGCCGTTGCCGAGGCCGAGGTCGGCATCGACGACGCCGACCAGATTGAGCTTGGGGAAATGATGGCCCTTGGCCACGAGCTGGGTGCCGATGACAATGTCGAACCGGCCTTGCGCTACGTCATCGAGCTCGGCGCGCAGGCGCTCCATCGATTCCACCAGGTCGCTCGACAGCACCAGGATGCGCGCGCCGGGGAAAAGTTCAGCCGCTTCGTGCTCCAATCGCTCGACGCCGGGGCCGATGGGCGCGAAGCTTTCGGCGGCGTGGCAATTCGGGCAGGTCTGCGGCTGCGGCATGGCGAAACCGCAATGGTGGCAGACCAGGCGTTTGCGAAAACGATGATCGACCAGCCAGGCATCGCAATTCGGGCATTGCAGGCGAAAGCCACAGGCGCGGCAAAGTGTGAGCGGCGCGTAGCCGCGGCGGTTGAGGAACAAGAGCGCCTGCTCTTTGCGCTCGAGCGCGATCTGCACGGATTCCGCCAGCCGCGGCGCGATGAAGCGGCCGCGCGGCGGGCCTTCGCGCCGCATGTCGATGGCCTCGATCATCGGCAAATGCGCACCGCCGAAACGTTCCGGCAGATGGATGCGCTTGTAGCGGCCGCGCCGCGCGTTGACTTCCGATTCGACCGAGGGCGTCGCCGAAGCAAGCACCACGGGAATTTTGGCCACGCTGCCGCGCACCACCGCCATGTCGCGGGCGTGGTAATGCGCGCCGTCCTCCTGCTTGTAGGCCGGGTCGTGCTCTTCATCCACCAGGATAAGCCCGAGATCGGCGTAAGGGAGAAACAGCGCCGAGCGCGCGCCGACCACAACCGATACCTCATTGGCGGCGACCGCCGCCCAGGTGCGGGCGCGCGTGCGCGGGGTCACTTGCGAGTGCCACTCGGCGGGGCGGGTGCCGAAGCGGGCGGTGAAGCGGTCGAGCGACTGAGCGGTGAGCGCGATTTCCGGCATCAGGATCAGCGTCTGCCGGCCGTGCCGGATGTTTTCCGCCACCGCCTCGAAATAGACCTCCGTCTTGCCCGAGCCGGTGACGCCGTCGAGCAGCGTCACCGTGTAGCCGCCCTGGTCGACGGTCGTGCGCAGCGCGTCGGCGGCGGCCAACTGGCCGAGCGAAAATTCAGCTTTACGGAAATCCGCATCGGGTTGACGCGTCACCGGTTCGGCCGGCAGGACCATGGTCGCCAGCGTGCCTTCGTCGATCAGCCCGTCGATCACGCCGACGGAAACGCCGGCTTCGCGCGCGGCATCACCTTTTGCGCGCGTGAGGCGATCGGCAAACAGCGAGACCACACGCGCGCGCGCCGGGGTCATGCGGGCCGGCGGCGGGCCGGCGAGTCGCACGCCGATACGCTCGCGCGCCGGTCCAAGATGCTCGCCCATGCGCAGCGCCATGCGCAGCACCATGCCGCGCGGCGATAGCGTGTAATCGGCGACCCAATCGACGAATTTGCGCAGCTCGGGCTGCAGCGGCGGCACGTCGAGCTTGTCGGCCACGTCCTTCATGCGGTTGTGCAGGCGCGGACTGGGGCTGGCATTGTCGGCCCAAACCACGCCCATGGTTTCACCGCGCGCGCCCAGCGGCACGCTCACCAGATCGCCGGGGGCAAGCGCAAGCCCCTCCGGCACCCGGTAAGAATAGGTCTGGTCCAGCGCCACCGGCACCAGGACATCGATAAAGCGGCTCGCCATGAGGTTAGGTCTGGCCGATTCCGTGCGCTTAAGGAAGGGTGAAGAAAACGGTGACACTCTGGCTTGCCATGAGCACTCTCGCCGCCCCTGACGTGAACGCGGAAATCGGCCGTTGGCTCGGCTATCTCGGCGCGGAACGGCGCATGTCGCCGAAGACGCTGGAAGCCTATGCGCGGGACGTCGGCCAGTTCCTCGAATTTCTCAGCCGCCATCTGGGCGGACCGCCGTCGCTGAGGGCATTGGCCAAGCTCGCGCCCGCCGACGTGCGCGCCTTCATGGCGGCGCGGCGTGCCGACGGCCTGAGCAGCCGCTCGCTGATGCGGGTTCTCGCCGGCGCCCGTTCCTTCGCGCGTTTTCTGGAGCGCAACGGCAAGGGCAAGGTCGGGGCGCTCAGTGCCGTACGCGCGCCCAAGGTGGCCAAGACCTTGCCGAAGCCTCTGGCGATCGCCGCGGCCAAGCGCATCGCGGATGTGGACCTGCGCGCCGGCGAAGCGCGCGAGCCATGGATCGTGGCGCGCGATGCCGCCGTGCTCGCCCTGCTCTACGGTTCGGGATTGCGCATTTCGGAAGCCCTCTCGCTCAAGCGCAAAGATATCGGAACGAGCGACGCCATCACCGTCACCGGCAAAGGCAACAAATCGCGCATGGTGCCGGTGCTGCCGCAGGTCGCCAAGCTGATTGCCGGCTATGTCGCGCTCTGTCCGTTCGATCTTAATGACGACGGCGCGCTGTTTGTCGGCAGCCGGGGCGGGCCGCTCTCCCCGCGCATCGTGCAACTGGCGATGGCGACTTTGCGCGGCGCGCTCGGCCTGTCCGATACGGCGACACCGCACGCGTTGCGGCATTCCTTCGCCACCCATTTGCTGGCGCGCGGCGGCGACCTGCGCGCGATCCAGGAACTGCTCGGGCACGCATCGCTGTCGACCACGCAAATCTACACGGCGGTCGATTCCGAGCGTTTACTCGAAGTCTATAAAAGCGCCCATCCGCGCGCATGATCCAATTGTCGCAATAAAGCTCAAGCGCCCCTTGCGCGACGTGCGAATTTCGTATCATCGTCGCCGCCCGATTTACGACGGAGGGGGCAATGAGCGCGCACGAGAACCTGGAACACGCCGAGCATGCCGAGCATGCCTCGCACAGCGGCAACAAAAAGATCGCGCTGCTGATCGCGGTTCTGGCGCTGTTCCTGGCGTTTTCCGAAACGCTGGGCAAGAGCGCGCAGACCGCCGCCATCACGCAAAATGTCGTATCCAACGACCTGTGGGCGTTTTTTCAGGCCAAGACGATCCGCATGACCGTGCTGCGCACGGCGGCCGAACAAATGCAGATTGAGGCCGACCGCGCTACCGATGCCGACCTCAAAGCGCGGCTGAGCAAGACCATCGATAATTGGAAGAAGACCGCCGACCGCTATGACGACGAACCGTCATCGAACGAGGGGCGCAAGCAGCTTGCCGAGCGCGCCAAGGAGGCCGAGGAAAAGCGCGAACTGTCGATGGCGCGTTATCACCACTACGAACTGGCTTCCGCGCTGTTCCAGATCGGCATCGTGCTGGCTTCGGCGGAAGTCATCACCGGCATGGCCGTGCTTGGCTGGCTTTCCGGTTTGGTTGGCGTGATTGGCTTGGCCTTCACGGCCATCGGCTTCTGGGCGCCGCACGCGGTGCATCTGTTTTAATGGCGTGAATGATTATCGGGCGCACCTGAATAAATCACCCCTCACACGTTCGATGACTTTATCCCAATTCTCAGGTTCATCCTGTGTGTAGAGCGTCGCTGTGGGGTACCAAGGGCTGTCTGTTCGACCGGTAAGCCATCGCCAACATCCGTCAAAGCGGTTTAGAATCCAAACGCGCTTACCCAACGCTCCAGCCAAATGCGCGGTTGAGGTGTCCACCGCGATGATGAGATCCAAATTGTCGATGAGCGCGGCTGTGTCGGAAAAATCCTTCAATTCGCGGCTGAAATCAAAAATGTGCGGGCCAGCCCAATTGTTTCGCACATGATCAACCAGCTCTGATTCACCCGGCTGCCCTTTTTGCAAACTGAAATACTCGATATCCGGATGTTTGAGCGATGCCAGTTTGTTCAAGGCGATGTTTCTGCGTTTATTGACAGGCCATGTTTCGGGCTGATTTTCACGAAATCCTCCGGACCACACCAAGCCGACTCTGAGTTTGCCCTTCGAGCCTAATTTTTCTTTCCAATAGCGAGATTTCTCCGGATTGCATTTGAGGTAAGGAACGGCCGCCGGAATATTTGTGAGATCTGTTTTGAACGCTAGCGGCAGACTCATGAGAGAACACTGATAGTCAAATTCGTAAAATCCGGCCCCGGTCTCCACAACTTGAGTGACACCGGGTGCGTCAATCAGCAAATTTTTCAGCGCTTTCGGTACCTGCAAAATGACTTGTGCGCCCAAGTCAGCCGCCAATTTGGCATACCTGCAAAATTGTATTGTGTCGCCTAGGCCCTGTTCCTCATAGAGCAGCAGAGTTTTCCCCGCGAGGTCGCTCTCGCCCAACCACTGCGGTTTCGCCGAACCGCGCGTCGCCACCTGGTTAGCTTTCTTTTTTCTCCATTCATAAAGCGGCCAGCCTTCCGCAAACCGGCCCATGCGCAGCAGCAGTAAGCTTTTATTGAAATGAGTGTCGACGCGGTCTGGACGTATCGCAACCGCCTCTTCATAGCTCGCAAGCGCCTCGTCGTATCGTTTCATATAGCTTAAGGCGCTGCTGCGATTATTGTATGCCTCCGCGTAATCTTTCTTGATCGAGATGGCCTTATCATAACTTGCTAACGCATCACCAAGGCGCGCCATATTGTACAAGACGTTTCCTCTGTTGTTGTATGCTTCTGCGTAAATCGGTTGTAATTCAATCGCTTTGCCGTAACACGTCAGCGCTTCGCCATAGCGCATCAATCCATTAAGAGCGATTCCACGATTATTATGCGAGTTCGGATCGTCCGGTTTAATTGAAATCGCTTTATCAGCGCTCGCCAATGCCTCCTCGTAACGCTTCAAAGCGATTAGCGCATCCGCGCGGTTGTTGTACGCGCTGGCGTTTCCAGCATTTTGTGCAATTGCCCGGTCACAGCTGGCCAATGCTTCTGCTGGACGCTTCAAGCCCATGAGCGCGGCTGCGCGATTGGAGTGCGCTTCGGAGAATTCTGGCTGGATCGCAATAGCGTTGTCGAAGCACTGCAGAGCTTCGACATAGTTATGCAAAGCGATCAACGCCGACCCTAAATTGCTAAAAGCGGTCGCAGTCGCAGGATTTAGCTTTAATGCTTTTGTAAGAAGCTCAACGCTTTGCAGAAATTTTCCAGTCTGCAGCGCAATGACCCCAAGGAGATGCAGCGCATCGAAATGGTTCGGGTCTTGCCGCAATAAGTCTTGGTAGACGCGGGCCGCCTCGGCATATTTTGCGTTCTGGTGTAATCTTACGCCCTGCCGAAATTTGGCGTCGACCGCTGCATCGACGTTGGCATTAGACGGTGGCGGCATAGCAACTGTACATATCTGATTCGATTAAACGCAACGATGGCCGCAGCCGGCGATGCGATTGGGTAAGCGCCGCGATGTTCGCTTTTGGCCGATGCCGTTGATAAAGTCGGCGATTAGAGGGCTGCGGCTCTTTATTTGAGCTTAGACGTGGACCGCCCGTCTCATTTATTGCTCTGCCGCTTCGAGGGACTCGTCATTGGCACTATCGATCTGCT
>JBOHII010000306.1:0-6289 GCA_050725955.1 Pseudolabrys sp.
GGTGATCCCGATTTATGTGGCAATTCTGTGCGTCCCCGAGCGGGATCTCCGGGTCATAGGCGTTTCAAAAGAACGCCGTTCTTCGAACGGCTATGCCAGGCGATGACAAGTCTAGAGCGTACTCCAGGCGAGCGAAACGCCGCTCACTTCACCGCGCTTTTGATCACCGCGGCGAGATCGGTCTTCTCCCAGGAGAAGCCGCCGTCCTTGTCGGGAGCACGGCCGAAATGGCCGTAAGCCGCCGTGCGCCGATAGATAGGACGGCTGAGCTTGAGGCTGCGGCGGATATTGGTCGGGCGCAGAGGGAACAGCTCGGGCAACAGCTTTTCCAGTTTGCTCTCCGGCACCTTGCCGGTGCCGTGGGTGTCGACCAGCACCGACATCGGATCGGCGACGCCGATCGCATAGGCGATCTGGATTGTGCAGCGCTCGGCGATGCCGGCGGCCACCACATTCTTGGCGAGGTAACGCGCGGCATAGGCGGCCGAACGGTCGACCTTGGTCGGGTCCTTGCCGGAGAAGGCGCCGCCGCCATGCGGGGCATAGCCGCCATAGGTGTCGACGATGATCTTGCGGCCGGTGAGGCCGCAGTCGCCGTCGGGGCCGCCGATGACGAAATTTCCGGTGGGATTGACCAGGAAGTCGGACGGGCGCTTGGGCATCCAGCCTTCCGGCAGCGCGGATTCCACCGCGTCGGCGATCATCTCCTTGACCAGGCCGGGGGTGTATTTCTTGCCGTTGCGGCTCTGCGCCTTGTGTTGCGTAGACACCACCACCTTGGTGCAGCCGACCGGCTTGCCGTTGACGTAGCGCACGGTGACCTGGCTCTTGGAGTCGGGTTGCAGGTCAAACAACTGGCCGGAGCGGCGCTTGTCGGAGAGAACCTTCAGGATCTTGTGTGCGAAATAGATCGGCGCTGGCATGAACGAGTTCTTCTCGTAGACTTCGCTTTCCGTGCAGGCGAAGCCGAACATCATGCCCTGGTCGCCGGCGCCTTCCTCATCGCCGCTCTTTTTCTTCTTGGCGTCGACGCCCATGGCGATGTCGGGCGACTGGCCATGCAGCAAAACCTCGACGTCGGCGCCGTAGAAAGAAAAACCGTCCTGGTCGTAACCGATGTCCTTGACCACGTCGCGCGCGATCTGCGCGATCAGTTCGCGGTCGACCACCGCCTTGTCGCCGTGCTTGTGGAAGAACGGGGCCTGGCCGCGGCCTTCGCCGGCGATGACGATCTTGTTGGTGGTGGCGAGCGTCTCGCAGCCGAGGCGGGTATTCACCTTGCTGTCGTCGGCGATGCCGAGCTTGATGTCGTTTTCCAGAAACGCGTCGAGCACCGCGTCGGAAATCTGGTCGCAGACCTTGTCGGGATGGCCTTCGGAAACCGACTCGCTGGTGAATTGAAAATTGCTGTGAGCCACCGCTGTAACTCCTCCCGTGGCACGGCGTCATGGCCGCGTCATTTCCCGGGTGGTTCTTGCAGTGGCGATGGATAAGGTCAAGATGCGGGCAGCGGTGGGCAGTGATCCCGGCCCGGTTGGGCGACGGGGCCCAAATTCATTCCTCGCCGGCGATCTGCTCGACCAGGTCGACGATGCGCCGGCGCAGCTTGCCGCTTTTGATCTTCATGAACGATTTGGTCAGCGACAGGCCGTCGGAGGTGGCGAGGAAGTCCGACACGTAGGCCGGCGACGGCGCTTCGCCCATGCCACCGGAATGATGGCCGGGCAGATGCGGCGCGCCTTCGAAGAAAAATGAAACCGGCACTTGCAGGGTATTGGAAATCTGCTGCAACCGGCTGGCGCCGATGCGATTGGTACCTTTTTCGTATTTTTGTACTTGTTGGAAAGTAAGGCCGAGCGAGTCCCCGAGCTTTTCTTGACTCATGCTCAACATCATCCGACGCATGCGCACGCGTGAACCGACGTGCTTGTCGATCGGATTGGGGGTCTTCTTAGCCATAAAGGTCTCCTATGGGACTATTCTCGTCCGTATTGTCATAAATACGGCCGCCATTGCAATCCGCGATTTGCCGCTGTTCGTTATGCAGCGTTAAAGGAGCATATAAATTATCTCTATTTTTCAATTGTTTTTGTATGGTTGACGCTAATCCAGCACGACCGGATTCGGCAACGCGATACCATCGGACGACAACTTGAACCCGCCATTGCGAAGGTTCGCAATCCAGGGATGAATGTCATGCAATCTAGGGACGCAAGCGCCGCCGAGCGACCGCTATCAAGCTTACTATCATAAATAGAACAAACGCGTCGTCGCCAAAGCGCACATAAAGCGTCGGCGCGATGTCGCGCGGCAGCGATGCATCGAGCACGCCTTCGGCGCCGAGCGGCAGCGATGCGATGACGCGGCCGACCGGATCGACCACCGCGGAAATTCCGGTGTTGGCCGCGCGCACGAGCGGCAACCCTTCGGCGATCGCCAATACGCGCGCCTGCTGGAAATGTTGAAACGGGCCCGAGCTTATTCCGAACCAGCCGTCATTGGTCACGTTGACGATCCAGCCCGGCCGCTCGCCGGGCGGCACCGCGGCGCCGGGGAAAATCGCCTCGTAGCAGATCAGCGGCAGCATTTTCGGCGCGCCCGGCACGTCCATGGCGCGGCGGCGGTCGCCCGACAGGAAGCCGCCGAGCTGCCTGGTGAGGTTGCGCAAGCCGAGCCGTCCGAGAACGCGGGCAAGCGGCAGATATTCGCCGAATGGCACCAGATGCACCTTGTCATAGATGCCGCGGATCGAGCCGTCGGGGTCGATCACGTAGATCGAGTTATAAGCGCGCGGATCGGCGGAACTGGCGCCACGCGCAGCGCGCACCGCGCCCGTGATCAGCTCGGTCGAGGGTTTCAGCAGGCCGACGATCTCGGCCAGCGCGTCCGGCTCGCGGGTGAGAAAAAACGGAAACGCCGATTCCGGCCAGATCAAAAGCGTGACGTCGCGCAGGCCGTTCGATTGCGGGCCGGTGGCGCGGCCGGACAGGCGCAGATAACGCTGCATGACCTGCGCCTTGGCGGCGTAATTGAATTTATCGTCCTGTTGCAGATTGGGCTGCATGATGCGCAGCTTCACGCCGCGCACATAGTCGGTGGGATGCTGCCACAGCCGCACGACGCCGAAGCTGGCGAGCGCCACCAATATCAAAATGCCGATCGACGGCGCGCGGCGCGGATGCGGCGTGTCGGCCGCGTCGTCGGCGAGCACGGCCGGGCTGGCGCAGATCGCGACGGTGAGAAATGTAAGACCCCAGACGCCGATGAGCGAAACGCTTTGCGCCAGCGCCAGCGGCTCGGTCAGCGCATAGCCGAAAGCGTTCCAGGGAAATCCAGAAAGCAGATGGCCGCGCAGCCATTCCGCGCCGGTGAGCATGGCGGCGAGCGCCAGCACGCGCTCGGGTCCGCGCACCCAGATCAGCCGCGCCGCGGCAACCCCTAAGCCGGTGTACAGCGCGAGATAGGCCGGCAGGCCGGCGACCGCCACCGGCAACAGCCAGCCGAAGGTTTTGGCATCGACCAGGAACGCATAGCCGATCCAGTAAAGTCCGGTGAGGAAATAGCCGAAGCCGAAGCACCAGCCGGCGGCGGCCGCCGCCATGGCGCCGCTCCAGCGGCCGGCGGCGGAGCCGTCTACCAGCCAGACCAGCAGCGGAAAGGTGAGGAACAGGATCGGCCAGGCATTGATCGGCGCCAGCGCCAGCGCCGAGGCGGCGCCGGCGAGGAAGGCGATTGTTGCGCGCCGCCAGCCGGAGGCGAGCACGACCGCATAAGCGAGGCGGGTGAGCGTCACGGCCGGCGCGCGCTGGCCGTCGCGGCGGCGGCCTGGGCGCCGTCTTTCGGCGCCGGCGTTTCGTCGGCTGCCAATGTCGGCGGCGTGGTGCCGGCCAGCACCGCATCCGCCTCGCCGCGCTTGCGCGGCTCGCGCGGCTTTTCGCGCCGCTCCTTCAGCCGGGTGATGCGCACGCGCTTGATGCGGCGCGGATCGGCATCCAGCACTTCGAATTCGAACAGGCCGGGACCGGGGATCAGTTCCCCGCGCACCGGCAGGCGGCCGGCGCGCGTCACCAGATAGCCGCCAAGCGTATCGACCTCCTGGGCCACCTCGCCCGGATCGAAATCGTTGCCGATGGTGGCCGCCACGTCTTCGAGATGGGCGCGCGCGTCGGCGATGAACGTATCGTCCGGCTGGCGCACCACATGCGGTGTCTCGTCTTCGTCGTGCTCGTCGGCGATCTCACCCACGATCTGCTCGACGATGTCCTCGATGGAGACGATGCCGTCGCTGCCGCCATATTCGTCGACCACCAGCGCCAGATGAATGCGCGTCGCCTGCATGCGCGCCAACAGGTCGATGACCCGCGAGGACGGCGGCACGAACAATATCTCACGCACGATTTTGGTTGCCGACAACGGCATCGACAGATCGATCGCCTTGAGGTCGAGGCCGGCCGGCAGCGGTTTCTTGCGCCTGGCGTTTTTTTCCGGGTTCACCGCGGCTCGCGCGGTCATGAAGGCGATCAGGTCGCGGATGTGCACCATGCCGATCGGATCGTCGAGCGTGTCGTTGTAGACCACCAGGCGCGAATGTCCGGCGCCCTCGAAGGTGCGCACCAAATCGCCGAGCGTGATGTCCTGCTGCACGGCGATGATGTCGGCGCGTGGAATCATGACGTCACCGACCCGGCGCTCGCGCAGTCCCAGGATATTCTTGAGCATCCGGCTTTCTTCCGGCGAGAAGCCGGATTCGCCGGGGGTCATGGCGTCAAGCACGTCCTTGAGGTCGGCGCGCGAGTTTGGGCGCCAGCCGAACAGCGCACGGAACACGCGCGTGACCCAGCTTTCGCCGCCTTGGCGCGGCGCCACAACCGGCACCGGCAGGTGGCGCGGCTCATAGGGAGCGGCGTCGGGATGGCTCGCGCTGGTGCTGTCGCTATCGGGCATGGCGGTCGGGATCGGCCTTAGTCGCGCGCACAATAAGGATCGGGCATTTTCAGCGTTCGCATAATCTTGCTTTCCAGGCTTTCCATCGTCTCGGCAGCAGAATCGTTCACATGATCGTAGCCGATGAGGTGGAGAAAACCATGCACCGTGAGATGGGCAAGATGATGAAGAAAGGCCCGTTCCGCATCGGCGCTTTCGCGGTCAAGCGTTTCATAGGCAATAACAATGTCTCCGAGAAACGGCGCACGGGCCGTTTTGGCGGCCGCAAACGACAATACGTTGGTCGGCTTGTCGATGCCGCGCCAGTCGCGATTGAGTTTGCGCATCGCGGCATCGTCGGTGAGCACGACGCTCACCACACCGCCGGGCGCGACCTTCGCCGCCGCGGCGGTGATGGCGTCGCGCACGGTTTGCCCGGCGAGCGGCTGCGCGTCCCACAATGTCGACGCGACCGCGATGTCGATTTCCGGCGCCGGGCGGCGCCGGCTCGGCGCGGGTGTCATTTCTTGGCCTCGCGCGCGGACTTGCGGTCGTAAGCTTCCACGATGCGCGCCACCAGCTCGTGGCGGATCACGTCCTCATGGGTGAAGGCGACATGGCCGACGCCTTCGATGCCGTCGAGCAGCCGCACCGCCTCGGCGAGGCCCGAGGTCTGGCCGCTCGGCAGGTCGACTTGGCTCGGATCGCCTGTGACAATCATGCGGCTGTTCTCGCCCAGCCGGGTGAGGAACATCTTCATCTGCATCGAGGTGGTGTTCTGCGCCTCGTCGAGAATGACGGCCGCGTTCGACAGCGTGCGTCCGCGCATGAACGCCAATGGCGCGATCTCGATCTCGCCGGCCTGCAGCGCGCGCTCGACGATGCGGGCGTCCATCAGGTCGTAAAGCGCGTCGTAGATCGGACGCAAGTAAGGATCGACCTTTTCGCGCATGTCGCCGGGCAGGAACCCCAGCCGTTCGCCGGCTTCAACCGCCGGGCGCGACAAAATGATGCGGTCGACTTCCTTGCGCTCGAACATCTGGATGGCTTGCGCGACCGCGAGCCAGGTCTTGCCGGTGCCGGCGGGGCCGGTGCCGAACACCAGCGCGTGGCGTTTCAGGGCGCGGATATAGGCGTCCTGCGCCGCGGTGCGCGCGCGCACGGGGCGTCTTCTCAAGTTGATTTCCTCGAAGGCTGGCCGCGCGCCCGCCGGGTCGTAGTCGAACAGCGAGCCTTGCGCGATCGCCAGGCGGATAGCACCTTCCACGTCGCCCTGGCTGAGATCGTGGCCGCGCCGCAACTGCTCGTAAAGCCCTTCCAGCACGCGGCGGGCCTGCTCGCAGGCCCCGCGCGAGCCATCCAGCGT
>JBOHII010000307.1:0-8272 GCA_050725955.1 Pseudolabrys sp.
CGTGGTCTTGCCGGCGCCGAGATAGCCGGTGAGCACGGTGACGGGGATTTTGGCGGGGGCGGCGGGCATGGGGGGCGGGTTACTCCAGTGACGGGGGAGATATAGGGGGTGTGGGCGGTGGGTGCAAAAAGAGCGCAAAACGGAGGGCTATCTCCACATAGATACGCAAATAGCGATCCCGCACTTTAAAAAAGTTCTTTATACGTTCTAATGTACCGTCGATGGCATATGTTTCGGGGTCTCGCTTTAAGATTGTGCATACAAACGGCTATGTGACCGCACCTTTGGTGACGATCTAATTTTGCGGAAAGCAGCAAAACAATGCCCGAACTGGATCATTTTGTTCGAGTGGATTTTAGTCACTTCAAGGCTTTCGATACTTTCACTCTTCGCCTTCAACACTTCAACATTCTTGTTGGTCCAAATAACGCCGGAAAATCCACAGTTCTAGCCGCGTTTCGTATTCTCGCCGCCGCGATGCGAAGAGCGAGCACTCGCAAAGCTGAACATATCAAGGGTCCACAAGGCCCAACGCTTGGCTACACAATTGAGTTGACTGCAATCTCTGTCGCGGAAGAGAATATATTCTACAACTACGACGATACTCAGCCAGCGACAGTAAAATTTACCCTCTCAAATAAGAACTCCCTTCTTTTGTATTTTCCTGAGCAAGGGATTTGCCATTTAATCCTTGAAGTCTCTGGCAAAGGTGTACGTACACCATCAGGCTTCCGCTCTCAGTTCAATTGCCCAATCGGTTTTGTCCCGATTCTTGGGCCAGTCGAACACAACGAGAATTTGTTTGAGAAGGAAGCGGCGCGCCTTGCGCTTTTTAATTACCGAGCTGCGCGTAACTTCCGGAACATCTGGTATCATTATCCAGAGAAGTTCGACGCGTTTCGATCGACGTTAATCCAAACTTGGCCGGGAATGGATATTGAACGACCAGAAATAGATACTTCTCACGAGAAGCCGCGATTGCATATGTTTTGTCCCGAGGAGCGCATTCCCCGAGAGATTTTTTGGGCAGGATTTGGCTTTCAAGTTTGGTGTCAAATGCTCACTCATCTGATTCAATCGAGTGATGCATCTTTATTCCTGATTGATGAGCCGGATAGCCGCGCCAATCACCTTATTACTGAAGGGAAAAATTTGCGCGATATGATCGAACACGCCCCCGACGAATACAGTTTGGGACGCGGGAGGAAACCTAACGAATTTGCTCGGGAGGCGGAAAATCTTGGGGCTGAATTTCCGGGCGATCAACCGGGCACCGTAGTCGCTACCGGCACTTTCATCGAAAACGGTCGTCATTGGCTGGGCGGCCGATTATGCGTGGAAACAGTGCTTTCGGAGCTTAGGGCGATCCATGAAGAGGCAATAAAACTTCCGATGCCACTCTCTGCTAATCACCCTCCACATCCCTAGGCGGTTCCATTCGCTACCCAATGCGGCAAGCAACGGAATTGTCCGCGAGCACCTAATTCTGCGTTTCCCAATCCGCGGCACTGGCGCCGGCGAGCGCGCGCACGCGCTCCTCGTCCTTGGCAAATTCGGCCGCGGCGCCGGCGTACACCACCTTGCCGTCGTCAAGCACGTAGGCGCGGTCGGCGACTTCGACCGCGGCGCGCACGTTCTGCTCGACCAGCAGCACCGAGATGCCCTGCGCCCGCGCCGAGGTGACGACCTTGAACACATCCTCGACGATCAAGGGGGCAAGGCCCTGGCTCGGCTCGTCGAGCAAAATCAATTTCGGGTTCAACAGCAGCGCGCGGGCGATCGCCAGCATTTCCTGCTCGCCGCCGGAAAGCTGCCTGCCCTTATTGGCTTTGCGCTCGGCCAGACGCGGAAACAGCTCGTAGATGCGTGCGATGGTCCACGGTCCCGGCCGCTCGAGCGGAACCTTGAGGTTTTCTTCGACCGATAGATTGGCAAATATGCGCCGGCCTTCCGGCACGTAGCCCACACCAAGCGCGGCAATGCGATAGGACGGCCAGTCGGTTGTGACTTGACCGAAAATACGCACCGCGCCCTCGCGCGCATGGGTCAGGCCCATAATACTGCGCAGCGTGGTGGTCTTGCCGGCGCCATTGCGGCCGAGCAGCGCGACGATCTCGCCCTCACGCACCTCCAGCCCGACCCCATGCAAGATGTGGCTCTTGCCGTAAAATGTTTGCAGGCCTTCCGCCTCAAGGGCCAAGCCGCTCATGCCGCCGCCTTCCCCAAATAGGCCACCTGCACCGCCTCGTTGGCGGCAATCTCCTTCGGCGTGCCTTGGGCCAGCATCTTGCCTTCGGCCAGCACCATGATGCGGTCGGCAAGATGGAAAACGACGCGCATGTCGTGCTCGATCAGTACGATCGTAAGCTTCTGCTCCCGGTGCAATTTACGGATCAATTGGGTGATGTCGTAGGTTTCCTGGTCGCCCATACCGGCGGTCGGCTCATCGAGCAACAGCAGACGTGGCTTGAGCGCCAGCGCCATCATGATCTCGGTGGCGCGTTGGTCCCCGTGGGCAAGTTCACCCACCAGCCGGTCGGCCTTGGCTGAGAGCCCGCCCATGTCCATCAACTCGGTGACGCGGGCACGAATTTCGTGGTCTGCGGCCTTCGACAACCAGGGGCTGGTTCGATAACCGGCGGCGACCTCGACGGCGACGCGTAAATTCTCGCCTACCGAAAGCTCGGGAAACACTTCGGTGATTTGGAAGGTGCGGGCCATGCCGCGCCAGACCCGGCGTGCCGGCAAAAGCGGGGTAATATCCTCTCCGTTGAACTCGATACGGCCTGAACTTGGCAGCAGGAATCCGCTGATCGTGTTGAAGAACGTGGTTTTGCCGGCGCCGTTGGGACCAATAATGGCGCGCAATTCGCCCGGCTCCACCACCATCGATACGTTGTCGACGGCGACCAGGCTGCCGAAATTCTTGGTCACGTTTTCGACCCGCAGCAGGCTCATGACATCACCTTGCGCCGGATCACGCCGAGCACACCACGCGGGAAGAACAAAACGATGAGCACAAAGAATAGACCGATGAACGACTCCCAATTTTCGGTCATGCTCGACAGGTAATCGCGCAGCACGACATAGATCGCCGCGCCGATCAACGGCCCCCAGAACGAACGCATGCCGCCGAGCACGGCCATGATCACGAAGTCGCCCGACTGCGTCCAGTAAAGCGCACGTGGATCGACGAAATTGTTTAGCAACGCATAAAGCGCGCCGGCGAGGCTGACGAAACAGCAGGAAATCACCCAGGACATCCAGATATGTTGATCTACCGGGATGCCGAGAAAGCGGGCGCGGCGCTCATTTTCGCGGATGGCGATCAATGTGCGGCCGAACGGCGAGCGCAGCAGCCATGCCATCACACTCGCGGCGACAGCGAACAATACCAACACGAAATAGTAGAACGCATCGGCGTTATTCTGAATGTCGATGGTCGTAAAACCGAGATGCAACGGCTGGCGCGTCCAACCGGTAAGGCCGTCATCGCCGCCCGTCACCGTATTCCAGCGGAAGGCGATGAAGTAAAATACCTGGCCGAAGGCGATGGTGACCATTGCGAAATAAACGCCGCGCAGCCGAATGATCAGCGGGCCGATGATCGCGGCCGCGATCGTGCCGACCACGACGCCGACCACGATACCGAGTCCGGTGCTCGGTTCCAGATAGCGAATGGTCATGGCAGCGCCGTAGGCACCGAGACCGAAATAGGCCGCGTGGCCGAAGGAAAGTACCCCGGTGTAGCCGAGCAAAAAATTGAGCGCCATGGCGGCGAGGCCGAGCACGACAACCTGGGTGCCGAGTTGAACATAGCCGCCGACATAGGGCAGCCAGAACGGCATCGTGAGCAGCAATAGCCAGACGATGATGTTCTGGGGTTGCTTATTCAAATCGGAAACGTTCACTAGAAGCGGCCCTCCTCGCCGAGAAGACCGCGCGGCCGCACCAGCAAGATCGCGGCCATCATGACGTAGATGACTGCCTCGGAGGCCGACGGAAAGAACACGGTTGTGACGCCGGAAGCCACGCCAATGAGCAGGCCGCCAAGCAAGGTACCCGGCAGGCTACCGAGTCCGCCGACAATGATGGCGACGAAGCTCGGCATGATCAGCGAGGCGCCGATGGTCGGCTGCAGGCCGAGTTGGCCGACGGCGAGCACACCGGCAAGGCCGGCGAGATAGATGCCGAGGCCGAAATTCATGTTGCGAAGGATGCTGACATTGACGCCCAGCACCGAAACGGTTTCCAGATCGAGCGTGCCGGCGCGGATGCGGATGCCGAGACGGGTCCAGTTTAGAATTGCGAATAGGCCGATGACCGCGACGGCAACGACGGCCACCATGAACATCCGGTATCCGGTGAGAAAGAAATAGTCGCTCGACAGTGGCGTCATCAGCCAGCCTGGCACCTGAAACGGCAAGCTCTGGGCGCCCCAAATAAAGCGCGTGCCATCCTCGATGATAAAAGCAAGCCCAAAGGTGAGCAGCAGGCTGTACAGCGGATCGCGGCCGTAAAGCCGCCGGATGAGCACCCGTTCAACTGCAACGCCGATGATTGCGGTCAAGACCGGCGCGAGCACCAGAGCTCCCCAGAATCCGACATAGGGAATCGTCGTGAAGGCGAGATAGCCGCCGATCGCGAGAAATCCGCCATGGGCGAAATTGATCACCCCGGACAAATTGAGGATGAGCGACAGGCCGAGCGCCATCAGCGCATAGAATGCGCCGACGATCAGGCCATTGAAGACGTTGAAAAGGACGACTTGAGACATGTGGTGCTTTAGCGGTGCTGGTGCTTTTGCGGTGCGCAGCTTTACCAAATACAGGACCGGATCGCCCGCGGGAAGCGGGCGCATCGACGGCGAACCAGACGGTGATTATGATCCCCTCCTAAAATCGGCAACCGGGCGCCGCAAGGCGGCGCCCGGAGTGTCCGATTTCCTCTAGGCCGGCCAGGTCATCTTGCAACCGGTCTCTTCGAGGGTGCCCGCAATGTCGGTGCCCTTGACGACATTGGTGACCTTGAACAGGTCGTCCGGGGCGCTGCCCTTGGCCTGCGCGTTGCCGACATAGAGATTGCCGATGAGCTGGTTTCTGGCCGGCGCGGAAGTAAGCGCCGTCCGGCATCAGCGCAACTTCGGGCGGCAGATGGAAGTCCTGCAACGCCTTGGCCATCTTTACCGCCTCGAGCGACTTCGCCTTGTTTGCCGCGAGCGCGCAGGTCCAGGTCGAGGCAAAGCCGAACCAGGTGCGTGCGGTCGGCACGCGGCCGGACTTTTTCTTGATCGCGGCGACGAATTCCGCGACGTGCGGCACGCCCGGCTGGTTCCAGTACCATTCGAACACCCAGGTGCCGATGCGCGCTTCCGGCGGCAGGCCTTCGAGCGGCTCCAGTTCCTGCTGGGCGCCTGCGAGGTGAAACTTTTTGTCGAGGCCGAACTGCACCGCCTGCTTGAGCGCGTTGATCATATCGTCGCCCTGCACCAAGAAGATGATGACGTCCGGTTTCGCCGCCTGCGCCTTGATTAAGTAAGACGAGAAGTCGGTGGTGCCCAGTGGGGTGAGATCGCCGCCAACCTTGGTGCCGCCGAGCTTGGTCGCCGCTCTGATGAGACCGGCTTCCAACGTGTGTCCGAAAGCGTAGTCCGGCGTGATGTAGTACCACTTCTTGCCGTAGTCCTTGATCAGCGTGCCGGCGACTGCATTTGCTTCCATCTGCGTGGTGTTGCAAACGCGGAAGACGTTCCAATGACAGCTCGTGCCGGTAACCGCGTCGGTATGTCCGCCGGGGTCAACCATGAGGACCCTCTTCTCGAAGGCCACGCCGGACATCGCCATGGCGAGCGCCGAGTTGACGTTGCCAAGCAGGAAGTTGACCTTGTCGCGATCGATCAACTTGCGCGCCTTCTGCACCGCGGTGGCGGCGTCGCCGGAGGTTGAATCTTCGACGAGAAGCTCGGCCTTGCGGCCCATGATGCCGCCCTTGGCGTTGATCTGCTCGACCGCGAGCTGACAGCCGATCAATTCGTTCTTGCCAACCGCGGCATAGGTGCCAGTCAGCGGATTATCGAGACCGATTTTCACATTATCGGCCGCGCGTGCGGTAATGACGAAAGGCGAGGCGATTTGCGCGACGCTCGCGAGCGCCGCAGTCTTGATCACCGTGCGGCGATCAATACGATTGGAAAACATGTCCGATTTCATCGATATCCTCCCACGGATTTTTGCGTAGATTTTTGAGACGCAAGCGCAATGATTCGACGTCCAATGGGCGCCGTTCGCGCGCTTGCTACGCCCGCGGGCACACTAATGGGTGACAATGATTGGAAGCAAGGCTTCAGCTTTTTGCCGGCGCATTTTTCAGTCACCGTACATTACGTAAAATTTATATTTGGCACGCGCGTTCTTCGGACACTGCTCACGCGCCCGAAACGCTTCGACTCGACTTTTGTCCAAGCTGTCCACCGTACGCTTTGAATCAGCTTGAATTTTTTTGTATGAACGAGCCGCCCGACCGCTATGCGGCCGCATAAATTCAGGCACCGTCACCGCATCGGCGCCATGAAGTCCCGGCCAGCTGTTTTTACCATCGTGGGCGACGAACGCCGGCCCGTCCGAACAGGAGACCACCCGTGAGAGGCATTTTCTCGACGCTCGCCATCGTCTGGCGAATTGCCAGCCCCTATTTCGGTTCGGAGGACCGCTGGGCCGGCCGCATCCTGTTGGCGGCGGTGACAGCCATCGAACTGTCGATCGTCGGCATCACGGTGCTGATCAACGAGTGGAACGCAAAATTCTATAACGCGTTGCAAGAGCGCAACTGGGACACTTTCGTTCACCAACTCGGGATATTCTGCATCCTCGCCGCGATTTACATCGTGCTCGCGGTCTATCAACTCTACCTCAATCAATGGCTGCAGATTCGCTGGCGGCGCTGGCTGACCAACAGCTACCTCAACCACTGGATGGAAGGCGCCAATCATTACCGCATGCAATTGTTGGGCGACGCCGCCGACAACCCCGACCAGCGCATTTCCGAGGACATTGCGCAATTCATCGCCCTGACGCTGACCATCAGCCTGCAACTGCTCAGCTCATGCGTCACGCTGTTTTCCTTCATGATCATCCTGTGGGGCCTGTCGGCGGCGGCGCCGCTGCATCTGTTCGGGATGAGTTTCACGATCCCCGGTTATCTGTTGTGGGCGGCGCTGATCTATGCCTGCATCGGCACTTTGTTCACGCACCTGATCGGCCGCCCGCTGATCGCGCTCAATTTCCAGCAGCAGCGCTACGAAGCAGATTTCCGTTTTAACTTGGTGCGCGTGCGTGAGAACTCCGAGCAGATCGCCTTGCTCGACGGCGAGGCCGCCGAACGCGACCGTCTGCTGATGCGCTTCGGCAACGTGGTCGCCAATTGGCTGGCAATCATGAAGCGTCAAAAGAAGCTCACCTTCTTCACCGCCGGTTACGCGCAGGCTTCGGTGGTGTTTCCGTTCGTCATGGTGAGCCCGGCCTATTTCGCCAGCTTGATCCAGCTCGGGGGCCTGATGCAGACGGCCAACGCCTTTGGCCAGGTGCAAAGCGCGCTTTCAGTCTTCGTCAACCTCTACCGCAGCCTGGCGGAATGGCGCGCGGTGATCGAACGGCTCAACGGCTTCGATGGTTCAGTGGCTACGGCGCGCAAGGTCGCGGTGACCCCGCCCGTGATCGAGGTTGCGGCCGGCGATGCCGCCGCCGTCGCCTTCAAGGACCTGGCGGTGCAGCTGCCGAACGGCGTGCCGCTGGTCAACGCCAGCGATCTGTCGATTCGCGCCGGCGAACGGGTGTTGGTGAGCGGCCCATCCGGATCCGGCAAGTCGACGCTGTTCCGCGCGCTCGCCGGTGTCTGGCCGTTCGGGGCGGGCACGATCACGGTGCCGAAAGGCGCCAAGCTGATGATGCTGCCGCAGCGGCCCTACTTCCCGATCGCGCCTCTGGCCGCCGCAGTCGCCTATCCGGCGGAGCCCGGAACCTTTGATGCCGCCCGCGTCGCCGAGCTTGTCGGCGCGGTCGGCCTGCCGAATTTGGTCACCCGCATCGAGGAAGAGGCCCATTGGAACCGGATGCTTTCGCTCGGGGAGCAGCAGCGGCTCGGCATCGCCCGTGCTCTGCTGCACGCGCCCGATTACCTATTCCTGGATGAGGCCACCGCTTCGCTCGACGAGCCGGCCGAAGCCGCGCTCTATCATCTGCTGGAGCAGCGGCTTGGCCGCGCGACCATTGTGTCG
>JBOHII010000308.1:0-1923 GCA_050725955.1 Pseudolabrys sp.
CCACCAGCACGGTCGATGGCGGCACGATCTGCGCCAGCGTCGCCGAGGCGGCGACCGTGCCGGCGGCAAGGCGTGGATCGTAGCCGTGCCGCATCATCGCCGGGAGCATGATCAGCCCCATGGTCACGGCAGTGGCGCCGACAATCCCGGTCGAGGCGGCGAGCAGCGCGCCGACGATCACCACCGAATAACCGAGGCCGCCGCGCAGCGTTCCGAACATCCGGCCCATGCGCTCGAGCAAGGCCTCGGCGACGCGCGACCGCTCCAGCATCACGCCCATGAAGATGAACAACGGGATCGCCAGCAGCACATCGTTGGTCATCACCCCGTAAATGCGCTGCGGCAGCGCGCCGAGGATTGCGAAATTCATGGCGCCGAGCGCGTGACCGAGTACGGCGAAGGCAAGCGACACGCCGGCAAGCGTCAGCGCCACCGGATAGCCGGCCATCAGCGCGGCGATCACCGCGGCGACCATCAGGATCGCGAGGATTTCGCCGAGCGGCATCAGCGCTTCTCGAAAAGCGTGTCGTACGCCCGGATCGCCTGCGCCACGCCTTGCAGCGCCATCAGCACGGCGAACAGCGGAATCAGCGTCTTGAGCACGAACACCAGCGGCAACCCGCTGGTCTCCTGCGAGCGTTCCAGGATCGCCCAGGAACGCGCCGCGTAAGGCGCCGCGAACCAGAGCAAAACCAGCGCGAAGGGCAGCAGCAACAGCAGCGCGCCAAGGAGATCGACCGCCGCCTTGGTGCGCGGGCCCGCTTCGGCATAGAAAACGTCGACCCGCACATGGCTACCGGCGCGCAGGGTCCATGCGGCGGCCAGCATGAAAAGCGCGGCGTTGGCGTAGATCACCGTCTCCGAAAGCCAGATCGAGCCGAAGCCGAACAGATAGCGCGCGACCACCAAAGCGAATTGCAGAAACACGATGGCCAGCGCCAGCCACGCGGCCGCGCGGCCGATCGCCGTGTTCAGGCGGTCAATGCGGTCGGCCAGCGGCATCATGAGCGCAAAACGCATGACGCGGATGATGGCACAACGGGGCAATTTTTGCTTATAGTTGGGCCATGTCCGGTGACGACCACCACCACGATCACGACCATTCCGAGCTCTCGGAAACCCAACTGCGCGTGCGCGCGCTGGAGACCGTGCTCACCGAAAAGGGCTACGTCGATCCGGCCGCGCTCGACCTATTGATCGAGACCTACGAGAAGAAAGTCGGCCCGCGCAACGGCGCGAGCGTGGTGGCCAAGGCCTGGGCCGACCCGGCCTACCGCGCACGGCTGTTCAAGGATGCAACAGCGGCGATTGCCGAGCTCGGCTATGCCGGCCGCCAGGGCGAGCACATCGTGGCGCTGGAGAACACGCCCAAGCGGCACAACATGGTCGTGTGTACGCTGTGCTCCTGTTATCCGTGGCCGGTGCTCGGACTGCCGCCGGTCTGGTACAAATCGGCGCCCTACCGCTCGCGCGCGGTCGCCGACCCGCGCGGCGTGCTGGCCGATTTCGGCGTGACGCTGCCGGCGGACACCGAAATCCGCGTCTGGGATTCGACCGCGGAAATTCGTTACCTCGTGATCCCGATGCGGCCCGCCGACACCGAGGGCTGGAGCGAAGACATGCTCGCGAGCCTGGTGACGCGCGATTGCATGATCGGCACCGGCCTGCCGAAGGAACCCCGATGACGATTGCCGAGTGGATGATATTCGCGAGCCTCCTTCTTTATCTTCTGACCCTGGCGCCGGTAAAACTGTTCGGCCATCCCACCTTCGACAATGCAAAACCGCGCGATCCGGCTTTCTACACCCCCGACATTCGCGCGCGCGCGCTCGGCGCCCATACCAACGGCATCGAAGTGTTTCCCTTCTTCGCCGCAGCGATCCTGCTCGCCGAATTTCGCACGGCGCCGCAGCACTGGATCGA
>JBOHII010000309.1:0-4099 GCA_050725955.1 Pseudolabrys sp.
GCCGTGCCGAATATGGCCTGCCATTCCTGGCCGGCACTGGCTTCGTGATTGTCGCGCTCATGGTTGCAGGCCTCGACGGCGTGGCTGTATGCCTGCTCGGCTCGGTTCAACCATGCATCGCCCAATGGAACGACTTCGCCCGTTCCGGGCATGGTCAACGTGCCGTTCGCGTACCGGATGAGATAGGCGAAGAAGTCGCGTATCATCCAATCGTAGTAGAAGACATTTTGGTGGCTATAGGACCATCCTTGTAAAAAATGGACGGCGAGGCGTTCGATCTGGAAAGATTTCAGTGGGACGTTGTGTTCGCGCTGCCACCGCTTCGCCATGCGCGCCAATGCCCGCGTGTTGCCGTTCCAAAGGGCATCGGAAGCGCTAAGATCGCTGGCCTCCGCTTCGGCAGTCGAAGTGATATAGCGACCACCGCCATTCGTATCGCAGACGATGATGCTGCCGTCCCGGCAGCGGAATCCCGGCGCCACTTCAACGGGTGTCGAATTGAAGGGGATCAGCACGACCTGCCCGTCGCCGCGCATGGTGGTTTGCGTGTACGTCTGTGCGAGAACGTCCTTTACTTCCTGCAGAAGCTGGGATTGTCGGTTACCTTCGCGTACCTGAAATCGGACGTAAACCGAAGCCGGGAGGAGGAAAAGGATGTCGACATCACGCGGTGGCCGCAGGCGAGTGTCCTTGCCCCAAGAGCCGATCAGCATGCTGTTTGAAGTTTCGGACCCGACACACCAGTAGTGCCGGTTGAGACACGAGCGCACGCTGACCTGCTTCGTCTGGCCGTCTTCGCGCTGCGAGGCGGTAATGGTCAACTCGCCAAGCAACCGGGTGAACCGTCCCGTAACGAAGAACCACTTATGCATCGAGGGCGTAGGGGCGAGTGCCCCGCCCAAGAGGGTCGTTGCCGCCAAACCCGACTGCGTGGGCGCGCCCGAGAGTAGCGACCCGAGACCAGTGGATGGCGGCGGAGGCGGGGCGAGCCCAGCCAAAGAGCCAAAAGGGTATTTCTTCGGCGGCAATGCGAAACTCATGAATGCGTCCTTTCGTTATGTCACGCGGTCGAGCAATAAGGCAGCTGGCGAACCATTCGCCTGCAGCTCAGAAACTAGATACGTCCCGGTGGGCCACCTTTTGTGGAGGCGCGCATCCGATGGATGTAGCGGTCTGCGCCGCGAATTTGGGGCGCTGCATCGGCGCCATTCGAAATAGACTTCAGCTAAGTGCCGCTCGGCGAGAATACGCCGAGAGGTCTGCCTCCTAAGCCACGGGCCAACTGGGCCCAAACCCACCGACAAACTATGCGCGGTCCAGCGGACGAACTTGTAGCGGCACAACTTTAGCCGGCGCTACGCCGAGCCATGCCCGGCCATGACGAGTCAGCGCCTTACGAACACCCCGTCGTAGATCCGCACGTATCGCACTTCATGCAGGTCCCATTCCGCACCAGCGTGAAATTCCCGCACTCGCCGCACGCTTCGCCTTCGTAGCCCTTGGCGCGCGCCTCGGCGCGCTTCTCGGAGGCCGCATGCTTGGCGTGCGTGCGCGCGTCGGCCGTGTCGATGCGCAGGTCGAGCTGATCTGTCGGCGAGAGCTTCGCCTCCGGCTCGGCTTTCAGCGCGGTGGCGGCACCTGAGAAGGCGGTGACATTGCCGCCCACCGCCTCGGAGCCGACGCTCGATCCGCTCACCACGGAGAGGCGGTCGGTGCGCGAGCGCGTCAGGCCCTTGGAGACATATTGCGAGGCGGGCGTGGCCTTGCCTTCCTCGACGCCCTTGCCGAGCGCATCGAAGCCGCTCTCGCTCGGGTCAACATGGGCCAGGTCAAAGCGCTCCAGATAGGACACCGCCAGCTCGCGGAACACATAGTCGAGGATGGAGGTGGCGTATTTGATCGAGTCGTTGCCCTGCACAGGTCCTTGGGGTTCAAAGCGCGTGAAGGTGAAGGCGTCGACATATTCCTCCAGCGGCACGCCATATTGCAGGCCGAGCGAGATCGCGATCGCAAAGTTATTGAGCAGCGAGCGGAGCGCCGCGCCTTCCTTGTGCATGTCGACGAAGATTTCGCCCAGCCGCCCGTCGTCATATTCGCCGGTGCGCAGGTAAATCTTATGGCCGCCGACCACGGCCTTCTGCGTGTAGCCCTTGCGTCGCGAGGGCAGCTTCTCGCGTTCGCGCAGCACGGTGATGCGCTCGACGATCTTCTCGACGACTTTCTCGGCCAAGCCTGCGGCGCGCGCCGCGGCGGGACGCTCGATGAAGGCTTCCACCGCGTCGTCCTCGTCCTCCTCGTCGGCAATGAGCTGCGAATTGAGCGGCTGCGAGAGCTTGCTGCCGTCGCGGTAGAGCGCGTTCGCCTTCAGCGCCAGCTTCCAGGACATGAGGTACGCCTGTTTGCAGTCTTCGACCGTGGCGTCGTTCGGCATGTTGATGGTCTTGGAGATGGCGCCGGAGATGAACGGCTGCGCCGCCGCCATCATGCGGATGTGGCTTTCGACCGACAGGTAGCGCTTGCCGGTGCGCCCGCACGGATTGGCGCAATCGAACACCGCGTAATGTTCGGCCTTGAGATGCGGCGCGCCTTCCACCGTCATGGCGCCGCAGACGTGGACGTTGGCGGCCTCGATCTCGCGCTTTGAGAAGCCGAGCGCGGCCAGCAGGTCGAACGTGGGCAGGCTCAAGTCCTCGGCGGAAATGCCGAGCTTGTCGCGGCAGAATTCCTCGCCCAGCGTCCACTTGTTGAAGGCGAACTTGATATCGAACGCCGTCGGCAGCGCCTTGTCGATCTTGGCGATGGCCTCGTCGGTGAAGCCTTTGGCCTTCAACGTCGTGTGGTTGATGCCGGGGGCCTGCGCCAGCGAGCCGTGACCGACCGCATAGACTTCGATTTCTGCGATATCGGCTTCCGAATAGCCGAGCGTGCGCAAGGCCTCGGGCACCGCGCGGTTGATGATCTTGAAATAGCCGCCGCCGGCGAGCTTCTTGAACTTCACGAGCGCAAAGTCGGGCTCGATGCCGGTGGTGTCGCAGTCCATCACCAGGCCGATGGTGCCGGTCGGCGCGATCACGGTTGCCTGCGCGTTGCGATAGCCGTGCTTTTCGCCGAGCGCGAGCGCGCGGTCCCAGGCCGCTTTCGCATGCACGATCAGGTTCTGGTCGGGGCAGGCGAGGTGATCGAGCGGCACCGGCGGCATCGCCACCTTCTCGTAGCCGGTGCGCTCGCTGTAGGCGGCGCGGCGGTGGTTGCGGATCACGCGCAGCATGGGCTCGCGATTCTTCTTGAAGCCGGGGAACGGCCCGAGCTTTTCCGCCATTTCGGCGGAGGTGGCGTAGGAAACGCCGGTCATGATGGCGGTGAGCGCGCCGCCGATGGCGCGGCCGGCGTCCGAGTCGTACGGAATGCCGGCGGTCATCAACAGGCCGCCGATGTTCGCGTAACCCAAGCCGAGCGTGCGGAACTCGTAGGAGAGCTGCGCGATCTGTTTCGAGGGGAACTGCGCCATAAGCACCGAGATTTCCAGCACCACGGTCCACAGCCGCACCGCGTGCTCGTAGCCTTCCACGTCGAACTTGCCGGTCTTCGCGTCGCGGAAGGTCAGCAGGTTCATGGACGCGAGATTGCAGGCGGTGTCGTCCAGGAACATGTATTCCGAGCACGGATTGCTGGCGCGGATTTCGCCCGAGGCCGGGCAGGTGTGCCAGTCGTTGACCGTGGTGTGGTATTGCAGGCCCGGATCGGCCGAGGCCCAGGCGGCGTAGCCGATCTTTTCCCACAAATCGCGGGCGTCGAGCGTCTTGGAGATCTTGCCGTTCTTGCGGAAGGTCAAATCCCACTTGGCGTCGGTCTCGACCGCTTTGAGGAATCCGTCGGTGACGCGCACCGAGTTGTTCGAATTCTGTCCGGAGACGGTGAGGTAAGCCTCCGAGTCCCAATCCGTGTCGTAGATCGGGAAGTCGATATCGGTGTAGCCCTGCTTGGCGAACTGCATCACGCGCTTGATGTAGTTGTCCGGCACGTGGTTCCTGCGCGCCGCCTTGACCTCGCGGCGCAGGACGGGGTTCTTCTCCGGGTCGAAACAATCGTCGCCCGAGCC
>JBOHII010000310.1:0-9998 GCA_050725955.1 Pseudolabrys sp.
GCCGAATACATCAAGCTGCCGGCGCACATCTTCATCAAATATCCGGAAGGCCTCGACTACAAAAAACATCCAGCCGAAATGGGCGTCATCACCGACGCGCTGGCGACGCCCTACAAGGTGCTGCGCCGCGCGCGGATCAAAGGCGGCGAAACGGTCGCGGTGTTTGGCGCCGGCGGCGGTCTCGGCATCCATCAGCTGATGATGGCGAAATGGGCGAATGCCCGGGTGATCGCCGTCGATACCGACGCCGGCAAGTTCGATGCCTGCCGCAAGGCCGGCGCCGACGAGGTGGTCAATCCGCGCGACGGCGACGTGGTGGCGATGCTGCGCGATCTCACCCACGGCGCCGGCGTCGATGTGGCGATTGATTACGTTTGCACCGCGGAAACGCTGGAGGCCGGCGCCAAGGCGATCGGCCGGCGCGGCCGCCTGGTCATTCTCGGTGGCGCCGCGCAACCGTTCCGGGTTTCGGCGCGAGACATGCTGGCGAAGGAGCAGGCGATCCTCGGCAGCCGCTACGTCACGCGGCTTGAAATATTGCAGACCTGCGATCTGGTCGCGCGCGGCAAAGTGTGGCCGCTGGTCAGTGTCGTGCGGCCGCTGGCCGAGGCGGAAGCGGTGCACGACTTGGTGGAACGCGGAAAGGTGACCGGGCGGGCGGCCTTGCAAGTTGCGTGAGCGGGAGCGCTTTCGTCGGGCCGCGAAAACCACTACGATCGGGGAAATAATCAAAGTCAGGGAAGGATGTCGACCATGACGCAGCGCTTACCGTTACTATCGGATGCGGACGCCACCGGAGTCGCAAAGGATACGCTGGCCGGCTCGACCAAGCTGCTCGGCCGTTCGTCCAACCTGTTGCGCATCCTTTCGGCGCACACGCCCTATCTGGCGCGCTGGTTCATCGGCTTTGTCGGCGCGGTTCGGCAGCCCAATCTCGGCGCCGTGTCGGACGTCAAACTGCGCAATCTCGCCAATATCAAGACCTCGATGACCAACGAGTGCAAATATTGCTCGACCCACACCTCGATCTACGGTCAGGCGCTCGGCATCAGCGAAGCGCAGCTTGCGGCGATGCAGGGCGACGCCTGGAAAACCAGCCCGCTGTTCGACGAGCGCGAGAGGGCGACCATCGCCTGGGCGGAAGCGGTGACGCTCAACACCGCGAAAAGCGACAAGGCGCTGTGGGCGACCATGAAGCGCCTGTTCAGCGACGCCGAGATCGTCGAGATCACGGTGGCTTCCGCGATGTTCAACATGATCAACCGGCTCAACGATACGTTCTGGACCGAACTCGAAACCGTCGAATACAACCGACGCCAGGGCAACGCCGTCAAAGGCGTCACCGTCGCCGACATCGAGAGCTTCGCCGGCACCTTTGCCGCCTCCGGCGCGGCGCAGCGGCACGCGCAGGGTGCGGTGGCGGCGGAGTGACGCGCGCATAGGCGCAATGCACCGTTCCGATGGACCTCATCGTCCGCAATGCGCGCCTGGCCGGCCGCTCATCCGATGGCCCGATCGACATCGGCATCGAGCGCGACCGCATCGTCGCGATCGAACGGGGCTTGCGCGCCGACGCCGCAACCTATGACGCCCAGGGCCGGCTGGCGTGCCCCGGCCTGATTGAAACGCACATTCATCTCGACAAGTCGCGCATCATCGATCGCTGCGCGCCGCAGGAGCATGCCACGCTGAGCCCGGTGGTCAGCGTCACGCCGGTGAAAAAGAACATGACGGTCGAGGACGTGCACGCCCGCGCGGCCAAGACGCTCGAGCAATGCATCATGCACGGAACCACCCGTATGCGCACGCAACTCGAAGTGGATCCCGGCATCGGCATGCGCGGGTTTGACGGCGTGGCGGCGCTGATCGACGAATACAAATGGGCGATCGACATTGAGATTTGCGTGTTCCCCCAGGAGGGCTTGATCAGCTATCCCGGCACCGAAGAACTCCTGGTCGAAGGCTTGAAGCGCGGCGCCAAGGTGATCGGCGGTGCGCCGCGCTACGACAAGGATGGCGCCGGGCAGATCAGGCGTATTTTCGAGCTGGCGCGCGAATTCGACGTCGATATCGACATTCACCTCGACGTCGGCCCTTCGGCGGAGCACATGGACATCCATCTCGTGCGCGAACTGGCCGACAAATACAAACGCGGCGGCCGCGTCGTGGTCGGTCACATGGCGAAGTTGTCATTGCTGCCGCCGGACCGCATGGCGGGGATGGCGAAAAGCCTGGCTGACAGCGGCATCGCGGTGACGGTGCTGCCGGCGACCGATCTGTTCCTGATGGGCCGCGACCAGGACCATAGCGTGCGGCGCGGTGTCGCCGACGCCAATCTGCTCTTGGCGCATGGCGTCACCTGTTCGCTGTCCACCAACAATGTGCTCAATCCGGCGACGCCTTACGGCGACTGCTCGCTTATCCGCATGGCCAACCTCTACGCCAATGTGTTGCACGTCGATCGGCCGGCGCATTTGAGCGAATGCTTCGACATGCTCACGCATTCGTCGGCGCGTCTGCTCAATCTCAAGGACTACGGGTTTTCGGTCGGCAATCCGGCCGACGTCGTGGTCATCGATGCGCAGACGCCGGAGCAGGCGGTGGCGGAAATTTCCCAGCCGGTCGCGGTGTTCAAGAACGGCAGGCGCACGGTGACCTGGAATCCGCCCGAGCTGTTGCGGCCGCAATGATTATTTCTTGCGGATGCGGAACGAAAGTACGCCGCCTTCTTCCGACTTTCCCTCCAGCCCGTCGCCGGTCTGCCGCAGCAGGTTGGGGATATCGATCGCGGTCAGGGGATCGGTGCATTCCGCGACGATCAGGTCGCCACTTTTCAAGCTGGACAACATTTTGCGCACCCGCAGCGCCGGCAGCGGGCATTTCAGGCCGCGCAGGTTCATGGTCTTTTCGGTCATAAGGAAAGCGGCACCATGGAAAGCTGCCGGTCGGCCGCCGGAATATGCGCTTGCGGCAGGCCGAGTTCCTTGCGCACGATATTGGTGCCGCGCGTGAGCGCCACCATCTTGTAGAACGCGTGCATGCGGCTCATCGACTGGCGGCCGAAGCCACAATCGCTGGTCAGGATCAGACGCTCCGGCTCGATATATTTCAGCGCGCGGCGGATGAGGTCGGCGACTTCCTCCGGCCGCTCGACCTGCAGCGTACGGTGGCTGATGACGCCGAGCGCGATCTTCTTGCTCTTGGAAATCATCGAACCGAAATATTCGAGGTCTTGCCCGCGGTTGAATGCGCCTTCTACCGTGAGCACGTCGCAGTCGAGCCGGTCGAGATAGGGCAGCGCCGCTTTGTAGGATTGATCCTTGCTCGCCACGCGTTGCGCCGCCGGCGAGCCCCAGCAGGTGTGACACCACACCTCGCACTTGCCGCGCAGGCCGGCCACCTCGACGTTGAACGCATCCACCCACTGCTCCGGCTTGATCGGCTGCTTGGGGTCGGCGACCACCTGATGGATCGCCGGCTCCTCGATCTGCACCAGCGGCGCGCCGGCATCGGCAAGCGCGTGATATTCCTTGTTGAGCGCGGCGGAGAGGTCCATCAGCAGATCGAGCCGGCTCTTGTAGTGTTCGTTGCTGAGCATCAGCGCCAGGATCTGCGCCGAAATCGATCCGATCTTCACCGGCCGGTCGGTCATCGGCGCGATCGCCTTGTAGGCGCGGTCGAGTTGCAAGTCGGTAGCGCCAATCTTGGCCGTCACCGGCGGCGTCATGCGGGTCTCGATCACTTCCCACATCAGGTCGCCCGGACCCTTGTCCGCCATGAAGCCGGCGGGCGGCACCTCGACGCGCGGCGCGCCGATGCCGGCAACGCGCTCGGTGACGTAGCTGACCCAGGCTCGGCCGGCGACGTCGTCGTCGAGCCGCGTATCGCCATCAACGAAAATGTCGATGCCGGCGCGATGCTGCGCCGCCACGTGGCAAGCCAGGCAGTCGAAATGCTGCTCGCGGTAGGCAAGACGCGAAAAGCCTTGCGCCAGCGGAATGCCGCGCAGGTTCTCGGTGTACCAGCTCGGGCGCGGCAGTGCGCCGGTGGTGGTGGTCAGCAGAGCCTTGTTTTTTGTAGCCGTAAACACGGGTCGTTCCCTGGTTTTACCGCGCGAAAACCGTCGCTGTGCCGATACCGCTGTTGAGGTAGACTGAATATTCCCAACTGTTCAAGGTCAAGCACGCGACCATGGCCGCCGCAGAAGCAATACAGACGATTACACGGCTGACGCCACTCGCCGAGGTGCTTGCCGTCGTCGCCGGCGAGGTCAAGCCGGTCACTCCGCGCACCGTCGTTGTAGCCGCCGCCGTCGGCCGCACGCTGGCCGCCGACGCGGTGGCGCCGCCGCGCCCGAGCGCGGCGATTGCCTTGCAGGACGGGTGGGCGCTGAGGGCGGACGACACTTTGGGCGCCGGCGGCTATGCCCCGGTGACGCTGATGCTGATGCCGCAGCGGGTCGAGGCCGGGCAGGCGATGCCGGTCGGCACCGACTGCGTGGCGCCGCTCGACGCGGTGCGGGTCGACAAGGATCGCGCCGAAGCGCTCGCCACCGTCAATCCTGGCGACGGTGTGCTGCTGGCGGGCGGCGACAGCGATCCGGGCATTCCACTGCGTCACGCCGGCGAGCGCCTGCGCATGACCGATGTCGCCGCGCTGGCCTGCACCGGCCTTGCCCGCCTCACCGTGCGCGAGCCGCGCATCCGCGTGGTGCCGCTGCGCGGCAGCGGCATCGTCGCCGCCACCGCGCGTCTCCTGGCGAGCGACATCGAGCGCTACGGCGGCGCCGCGCGGCTCGACGATGCCGGCCGCGATCTCGATGTCGTGCTGGCGGCGGAAAGCGCCGACGCTATCGTCGCGATCGGCGGCACCGGCAGCGGCCGCAATGACTCAAGCGCGCAGACCCTGGCGCGCGAGGGCCGGCTCGCCGTGCACGGCATTGCACTGACGCCGGGCGAGACCGCCGGGCTTGGATTTGCCGGGCCGCGGCCGGTTCTGCTGCTGCCCGGGCGGCTCGACGCCGCACTTGCCGTGTGGCTGGTGGTGGGGCGGCGCATCATGCAACAGCTGGCCGCGGCCAAAGCCGACGAGCGTGAAGCCGCCGAGACATTGCCGCTGGCGCGCAAGGTTTCTTCAACGGTGGGCCTCGCCGAGGTCGTGCCGGTGCGGCGCGTTGCCGGACAGGCGGAGCCGCTGGCGAGCAAATATCTGCCGCTGTCGTCGCTGGCGCGGTCGGACGGCTGGGTCCTGGTGCCGGCCGACAGCGAAGGCTATGCCGCCGGCGCGCCGGTTGAGATGAAGCCGTGGCCGTGAGAACCGAAAGATGAGCGAGACGCGCAAAGCCCGGCCCGGCGCCGATGCCGAATTGCTCGCGCGCGTACGCGCGGCCGCTCGCCAGGAGCAATTCCTCGAAGTGGTGTCGGCGGAAGAGGCGCGCGCACGCTTTACCCGCCATCTCGATCTCACGCCGCTTGCGGCGGAAAGCGTGCCGTTGTCCGCGGCGCTTGCGCGCGTGCTGGCGCATGACGTGGTGGCCGCGGTCGATGCGCCGCCGTTCGACCGCTCCAATGTCGACGGCTTCGCGCTGCGCGCGGCCGATACGGTCGGGGCGGGCGACGCAACGCCGAAGATTTTTCGGCTCAATGCAGAAGTGATCGCCTGCGGCGATGTGCCGGCACTGGAGGTTGCACCTGGCACCGCCACGGCCATCGCCACCGGTGGCGTCATCCCGCGCGGCGCCGACGCGGTAGTGATGATCGAGCATACCGAGCTTGTGAGCGAGGGCGCGCCCGCGATCGAGCTGCGGCGCGCTGCCGCGCCCGGTCAATTCATTTCCTATGCCGGTTCCGACATCGCTCGCGGCGAAATGCTGCTGCGACGCGGCACGCGCATCGGCTCGCGCGAGATCGGCATGTTGGCGGCATGCGGACTGGCGAGCGTCGATGTGGTGCGGCGGCCGAAAGTGGCGGTGCTGTCGACCGGCGACGAACTGGTGGCGCCCGGCTCACCGCTCAGGCCAGCCAGCGTTTATGACAGCAATGGCGCCATCATCGCCGCGGCCACCACGGAAGCTGGCGGCGAGCCGCTCAGCTTGGGGGCGTTTCCCGACAACGCAGCCGCGCTGGAAAAGGCTGTGCGCCAGGCACTCGCCAACAGCGATCTCGTGGTGCTTTCGGGCGGTACTTCAAAAGGCGCCGGCGATCTTTCGCACGTCGTTGTCTCGAAACTGGGCAAGCCCGGCATCCTGGTGCACGGCGTCGCGCTCAAGCCCGGCAAGCCGCTGTGTCTCGCCGTGATCGGCACGACGCCGATCGTGGTGCTGCCCGGCTTCCCGACCTCGGCGATCTTCACCTTCCATGCTTTCGTCGCGCCGGTGATCCGGGCCCGCGCCGGCCTGCCGCCGGAAGCCGCGCAGACCGTCGCCGCGCGCGTGCCGCTGCGCGTTGCCTCCGAGCTCGGCCGCAAGGAATTCGTGCTGGTGTCGCTGGTCGAAAGTCCAGACGGCCCGGTTGCTTTCCCCACCGCCAAGGGGTCCGGCTCGGTAACCAGCTTCTCGCAGGCCGACGGGTTTCTCGAAATCGACGCGCTCGCCTCCGCGCTCGACGCCGATACAACGGCTGAGGTGACGCTGATCGGCAGCGCCGCGCGCGCGCCCGATCTGGTCATCATGGGCAGTCACGACGTGGCGCTCGACGTGGTGGTGGGAGCGCTCGCCGAACGCGGTTTCTCGGCGCGCACGCTCGCCGTCGGCAGCCAGGGCGGCGTGGCGGCGGCGAGCCGCGGCGAATGCGACATCGCGCCGGTGCATCTGATCGACCCGGCGAGCGGCCAGTATAATGTGCATCTGGCGATGCCCGGCCTGCGTCTGGTGCGCGGCTGGCAGCGCATGCAGGGCATCTTGTTCCGCCCCGGCGATAAGCGCTTCGAAGGTCGTGCGCCGCCGGAGGCGCTCAAATCGGTGCTCGCGGACGCTTCCGCGCTGATGGTCAACCGCAATGCCGGCTCCGGCACCCGCGCGCTGATCGACAAACTGCTCAAGGGCGCGCGGCCGCCCGGCTACGCCAACCAGCCGAAGTCGCATAACGCGGTCGCCGCCGCCATCGCTCAGGGCCGCGCCGACTGGGGTGTCGCCATCGAACCGGTGGCAAAACTTTACGGCCTCGGTTTCCTGCCCGTTGCGCCGGAACATTACGATTTCCTGCTGGTTGAGGCCCGTGCGGAGCGGCCGGCGGTGCAGGCGTTTCTGGCGGCGCTGCGCGAGCCTGCGACACGAGAGCGCATCCGTGCCCTCGGCATGCGCCCTGCCGATGGCTAAGTTCGGCTTTATGCAGCGAGTGATCCGGAACGGCGTCATGACATATTGGATCGAACGCTGCTGCGTCGCGCTGCTGTTGCTACCACTGACTTTAGGCGCGGCGCAGGCGCAATTGCGCGGCCATGGCGGGCCGGTGAAGGCGCTGGCGATCTCGCCCGACGGCAGCCACGCCGTCTCCGGCAGCTTCGACACGTCGGCAATCCGCTGGTCGCTGACGCGCAATGTCGCCGAACAGGTGATGCGCTTCCACGACAATGCGGTGAACGCGGTCGCCTGGCTCAAGGACGGCCGCATCGTTACCGCCGGCGCCGATGCGCATATCGCGATCTGGACGCAAGGCAAGCCTGAGCCCGACAAAGTGCTCGACGGACATACCGGCCCGATCGCCGCGCTCGCGGTCTCGCCGGACGGCAAAACGCTCGCCTCGGCGTCGTGGGATCACACGGTTCGCGTATGGCCGCTCGCCGGCGGCGCGCCGCGCGTGCTGCAAGGCAACAGCCAGAACGTCAACGGCGTCGCCTTTTCGCCCGACGGCCGCGACCTGGTGAGCGCCGGCTACGACGCCACGCTGCGCATCTGGCAGCTCGCCGACGGCGGCGTCACCGTGCGCAACTTGCCGACGCCGCTCAATTCGGTCGCCGTGGCACCGGACGGGGAGATCGTCGCGGCCGGCGCCGACGGCAAGGTCTACTTCCTCTCGCCGCAAGGCGAAACGCGGGCCGATTTACAGGCCTCCGCCACGCCGATCATCGCGGTCGCGATCTCGCCCGACGGAAAGCTGGTGGCTGCCGCCGGCATCCGCGGCTCGGTGGCGGTGATCGAGCGCAAAACGCGCAAGCTCGCGCGCACGCTGGTCGGTCCCGGCCTGCCGGTATGGTCGGTGGCGTTTTTCCCCGACAGCCACACGCTATTGACCGGCGGCACCGACCGCATGATCCGCCGCTGGGACGCGGTCAGCGGCGACCCGATCGGCGCGGTGGTGGTGGGCGCGCCCGACGATCCGCTCGCGGCTTACGCCGGCGATCCCGGCGCGCAGGTGTTCCGCGCCTGCGTCGCCTGCCACACGCTCTCGCCCGGCGAAGGCAACAAAGCGGGGCCGAGCTTGCACGGCATTTTCGGCCGCCGCATCGCGACACTGCCCGGCTACCGCTATTCCGATGCGCTCAAGCACATGAATATTGTGTGGACGCCGGCGACGGTTGCGAAAATGTTCGAGGTCGGCCCGATGATCTACACGCCCGGCACCAAGATGCCGGAGCAGAAGATCGGCTCGGCGCAGGACCGCCAGGCGCTGGTGGAGTTTCTAGGGAAGGCGACGAGGAAGAAGTAATCCGTCATTTCCGGGTTCACGTGCTGCGCTGGCGCCCCGGAATGACGGTTAGGAATCCTCCTTCGGCTTCCGCTCGCTCAAATAATCGTCGGTGGTGCGCGTGACGGGGCGCTTGGGCCCGGCGAACGGATCGAAATTTTCCTCCGTCATGGCGGCTACCCGGCAGTCGGCGCACATCTTGATGACGTCGAGCCGCTGCTTGGAGTTCTTGAACATCCAATGCTGGCCTTCGAGCTTGGCGGCGACCCGCTCAACCGAGCTTTTGACGCCGAACGGCTTGCCGCAGCGGATGCAGGCGAACGGCTCTTCTTGCTTGACGATGCGGCTCGACATGGTCGCCGCGCGGAAATCGATCTGTGGCTTGAGCGTGATTACTTTTTCCGGACAGGTCGCTTGGCACAGCCCACATTGCACGCAGGCGTCCTCGGCAAAGCGCAGCATCGGCCGCTCGGGATCGTCCGACAGCGCGCCGGTCGGGCAGACCGATACGCAGGACAGGCACAGCGTGCAGCCCTCGACCTTGACGTCGACGGCGCCGAACGGCGCACCCTGCGGCAGCGGCACGATATCGACAGGGGCGGGGGCCACCGCATGCAGTTCGCGCAAGGCGTGCCGCACCACGTCGCGCTTGCGGCCGGCGGCTGCGAAGCTGGCGGGCTTGGCGGCGCCGTCCATGGTCGCGATGGCGCGTAGCGCTTCTCCCAGCGCATCCGGATCGTCGGTCTCGATCGATGCGACGCGCTCGCCGGAAAAACCGAGCCCGGCCAGGATCGGCTGCACCAGCGCGATGGTCTTTGCGAGGCCGGCCGGATCGTGGCGCGGCTTGGCGCGGATGAGGAAACGCACCGCCGATGCACCGTAGGCAAAACTCGCTGCCGCCGCTTCCAGTCCAACCTGCGTCACCTCGTTGACTTGCACCGGCAATACGTTGGCCGGCAGGCCGTCGCCGTGTCGCGCCAGCGCATCCACCATTGCACCGCCGTGCTCGGCATCGTGGAACATCACCACCGCCTGCCGGCCGCCGGCTTCGCGGTAGGCGGATAGAAGCGTGCGCAGCTTGCGCAGCAGCGCGTCGGACGGCGGCAGCGCATAGGCCGCAGCGCCAGTCGGGCAGGCGGCGGCGCATTGACCGCAGCCGGCGCAAATCTGCGGATCGATCGCCACATGGTCGCCGTTGGGCACAATGGCGCCGGTCGGACAGAGATCGAGACAGCGGCGGCAGCCGACAATATTGTAGCGGGAATGCGCGCACAGGTCCTCGGTGTAGTTGACGTAGCGCGGCTTCTCAAAGCTGCCTGTCAAGTCGCGCGCCTTGAGCACCGCGCGCAACACGGCGGCCGGATCGCCCGGATC
>JBOHII010000311.1:0-5788 GCA_050725955.1 Pseudolabrys sp.
GCCATCGGCATGTCGATCTTCCTGTCGAACCTGGTGCAGGTAACGCAGGGCCCGCGCAACAAGCCGTCACCGTCGATCCTGGGCGACGTCATCACCCTGCGGCACGGGGAAGGCTACGCCGTCACTCTGTCCTACAAGCAGATCATGATCGTCGCCGTCACCGCCGTCCTGCTGGCTGCATTCTGGTACGTCGTGCAGAAGACGCCGATCGGGCGCGCACAGCGCGCCTGCGAGCAGGATCGCAAGATGGCGGCGCTGCTGGGCGTCGATGTCGACAAGACCATCTCGCTCACCTTCGTGATGGGCGCCGCGCTCGCCGCCGTGGCGGGACTGATGTTCATGATCTACTACGGCGTGGTCAACTTCAACGATGGCTTCGTGCCGGGCGTGAAGGCCTTCACCGCCGCGGTTCTCGGCGGCATCGGCTCGTTGCCGGGCGCGGTGATCGGTGGCCTGCTGATCGGTTTGATCGAGACCATGTGGTCGGCCTATTTCTCTATCGACTACAAAGACGTCGCCGCCTTTTCGGTGCTGGCCATTACTTTGATCTTCCTGCCGCAAGGCCTGTTCGGCCGGCCGGATGTCGAAAAGGTCTGACATGCAGGATGGCGCGCCAGAGCCGCGCGTCGACGTGACCCGCGCGCTGCGCGATGCTGTCTTCACCGCCCTGATCGCCCTCGGGATTTTCCTGCCGCTGATCGGCTTCCAGACCGTCACGGATATCCGCAACAAGCTGATCCTTGCTACACGCTGGCCGCTGCTGTTCGGCATCGTCGCCGCGGTCGGCTTCGGCCGGCTCGCCTATTCGCTGGTGGTCGAGCCGTGGCTCAAGCAGCGGGCGCGGCGGTCGGTTGCGGCTCCCGCCGCCTGGCGCGCCAAGGTCGGCAAATGGTTTGTGCCTTTCGCCATCGGCTTTGTCATTGCCTATCCGGTGATCGTGGTCGCCTTGAAAGGGTTCGGCGGCTCCGTGAAATGGATCGACAATTTCGGCATCCAGATTCTGATCTACGTGATGCTCGGCTGGGGCCTCAACATCGTGGTCGGTTTGGCCGGGCTGCTCGATCTCGGCTATGTCGCCTTTTATGCGGTCGGCGCCTATTCCTACGCGTTGCTCGCCAAGACGTTCGGCCTGGGTTTCTGGCTGCTGCTGCCGCTCGCCGGCATTCTCGCCTCGTTCTGGGGTGTTCTGCTCGGTTTTCCGGTGCTGCGCCTGCGCGGCGATTATCTCGCCATCGTCACGCTGGCCTTCGGCGAGATCATCCGCATGGTCATCGTCAACTTCGTCGATCTGACCAACGGCTATGCCGGCATCACCGGCATCCCGCGCCCGACGCTCTTCGGTATTCCGTTCAACGCCGACGACAACGGATTTGCCGCCGTGTTCGGGCTTGAATTCCATCCGCTCTACCGCGTTATTTTCCTCTACTACATCATTCTCGCGCTGGCATTACTCACCGCCTTCGTCACCGTGCGGCTGCGGCGGTTGCCGGTCGGCCGCGCCTGGGAGGCGCTGCGCGAGGACGAGATTGCCTGCCGTTCGCTCGGTATCAACACCACCAACACCAAGCTCACTGCTTTCGCCATGGGCGCGATGTTTGCCGGTTTCGCCGGCTCGTTCTTTGCAACGCGGCAGGGCTTCATCTCGCCGGAATCGTTCACTTTCATTGAATCGGCCACCATTTTGTCGATCGTGGTGCTGGGCGGCATGGGCAGCCAGATTGGCGTGGCGATCGCCGCCATCGCCATGATCGGCGGCACCGAAATCATGCGCGACCTCGATTTCCTCAAGAAGATTTTCGGTCCCACTTTCGATCCCACCCAGTACCGCATGCTGCTGTTCGGCTTCGCCATGGTGCTGATCATGATCTGGCGGCCGCGCGGGCTGATCTCGACGCGCGACCCCTCGGTGTTTCTCAACGAGCGCAAAAGCATTTCGGCCGATCTGGTCAAGGAAGGCCACGGCTAGCGCATGATCCCGAAGTGGGAACCGGTTTTCGGATAAGATCATGCGCCAAGAAAATGTGAGGAGCGTACGGTGATTCAATCTAGACGGATCGAGCGGTAATGGCGGGCGCCGGCGACATCTTGCTCCGCGTCGAGCACCTGACCATGCGCTTCGGCGGGCTGGTGGCGGTGGACGACCTGTCGTTTGAAGCGCGGCAAGGTAACATCACCGCGCTGATCGGGCCGAACGGCGCCGGCAAAACCACGGTGTTCAATTGCATCACCGGTTTCTACAAGCCAAGCGAAGGCCGCTTGGGGCTGCGCCACGGCAATGCTGCGGTATGGAGCGAATTGGAAACCCTCACCGCCAGCGGCAAACGCCGCCGCGCGCGTGCCGACGGCACGCTCTACCAGCTCGAGCGCATGCCGGAATATCTGGTCACGCAACAGGCGCGCGTCGCCCGTACCTTCCAGAACATCCGCCTGTTTTCCGGCATGACGGTGCTGGAAAATCTGCTGGTCGCCCAGCACAACCGGCTGATGTCGGCCTCAGGCTACACGCTGCTCGGCATTCTCGGCTTTCCCTCCTATGGGCTTGCCGAACGCGCGGCGATCGAGAAAGCGCGCGATTGGCTCGCGCGCGTCGGACTGTTGGCGCGCGCCGACGATCCGGCCGGCGACCTGCCCTATGGCGCGCAGCGCCGCCTCGAGATCGCGCGTGCCATGTGCACCGATCCCCTGCTGCTCTGTCTCGACGAGCCGGCCGCCGGGCTCAATCCACACGAAAGCGCCGAGCTCAACGAACTATTGCTCGCCATCCGCGACGACCATGGCATTTCGATCCTGCTGATCGAGCACGACATGTCGGTGGTGATGGAGATTTCGGACCACATCGTGGTGCTCGATTATGGCGTCAAGATCGCCGACGGCGCCCCCGAGGCGGTACGCAACGATACCAAGGTGATCGCCGCCTATCTCGGCGTCGCCGACGCGGAGGTGGCACAAGCTGCGGCGGAGGTCGGGCTATGACCTCCCCGCTGCTTTCGGTACGGGGCGTGAAGACCTTCTATGGCCGCGTGATGGCGCTCAAGGGCGTCGATCTCGACGTCAATGACGGTGAGATTGTCACCTTGATTGGCGCCAATGGCGCCGGCAAGTCGACGCTGATGATGACCGTCTGCGGCAATCCGCACGCGAGAGAAGGCACGATCACCTTCGCCGGCCGCGACATCACGCAAATGCCCACGCACGAAATCGCGCGCCTCAATCTGGCGCAGGCGCCGGAGGGGCGCCGAATCTTTTCGCGCATGACGGTGTTGGAAAATCTGCAAATGGGCGCCACCACCGCCGAGCCATCGGAGTTCGATCGCGATCTCGAGCGCGTGCTCACGCTGTTCCCGCGCCTGAAGCAGCGCCTCATCCAGCGCGGCGGCACGCTGTCGGGCGGCGAGCAGCAGATGCTGGCGATCGCCCGCGCGTTGATGGCGCGGCCGCGGCTTTTGCTGCTCGACGAGCCCTCGCTCGGCCTCGCGCCCTTGATCGTGCGGCAGATCTTCGACGCCATCAAAACGCTCAACGCGCAGGACGGCCTCACCGTTTTTTTGGTTGAGCAGAACGCCTTCCACGCGCTCAAGCTCGCGCACCGCGGTTATGTCATGGTCAACGGGCTGATCACGCTCTCGGGCAGTGGGCGCGAGCTGCTGGAGCGGCCCGAGATCAAGTCAGCCTATCTGGAAGGCGGCCGGCAGCAGGCGGGGGCGTGATGCAAGGGTTTTTGTACGAGGAAGGCTCGTTCGGTGTGTTCGTCCTGGTCACCGTGATCCTCGGCGGCGGGGCTTCGGCGCTCGCCGGCCGCGCCATCGCGGCGACCTGGCGGCCGTGGGGACAGGTGGTCGCCTATAGCCTCATTTTGGGCGGTGCGGTGCGCTTCATTCATTTTGCCCTGTTCGGCGGTACGTTATTGTCGGCCCACTATTATCTGGTCGACAGCGCGGTCTGCCTGGGCTTCGCCCTGCTCGGTTTCCGCGCAACCCGCGCCAAACAGATGGTCACGCAATATCGCTGGCTCAATGTTCCGGACGGTCCTCTGCGCTGGCGCCGGAAGCCGCCCTGACGTAACATCGGCCGAGATTAAACCTGCCGGTTTCAGTTAAGGGGAACATCGATGAAAAAAATCACCACCCTCGGCCTCGCGCTGGGTTTCGCGGTTGGATTGGCGGCGGCCGCCAATGCGGAAGTTAAATTCGGCATGGCTGGCCCGATTACGGGTCCGAGCGCCGCCACCGGCGCACAGATGAAGAATGGCGTCGAACAGGCGGCCATCGACATCAATGCCGCCGGCGGCATTCTCGGCCAGAAGATCACGGTCGAATACGGCGACGACGTCTCGGATCCCAAGCAGGGCGTCTCGGTCGCCAACAAGTTCGCCGGCGATGGCGTCAAATTCGTGGTTGGCGACTACAACTCCGGCGTCACCATCCCGTCGTCTGAGGTCTACCAGGAGAACGGCATCCTGGAGATCACGCCGGCCTCGACCAATCCGACCGTCACCGAGCGCAAGATGTGGAACATCTTCCGCACCTGCGGGCGCGACGACCAGCAGGGCGCCGTGGCGGGCGCCTATATTGTCAAGCACTTCAAGGGCAAAAAGATCGCCGTCATCGACGACAAGACAACCTACGGCAAGGGCCTTGCCGACGAGACGGTCAAAGGCATGGCCAAGGGCGGCATGAAGCCGGTCCTGCGCGAAGGCATCAACACTGGCGAGAAGGATTATTCGGCGCTGGTTTCCAAGATCAAGCAGTCGGGCGCCGATCTCGTTTATTTCGGCGGGCTCTACACCGAAGGCGGGCTGATCGTGCGGCAGATGCGCGACCAGGGCGTCAAGGCGCCGATGATGGGCGGCGACGGCATCACCTCGGATGAATTCGCTTCCGTCGGCGGCCCGGGCGTTGAAGGCACGCTGATGACTTATGGGCCCGACCCGCGCAACAATCCCGCGGCGAAGGCCGCGGTCGCGAAATTCCGCGCCAAGAAATTCGAGCCGGAAGCCTACACGCTGTACAGCTACGCCGCCGTGCAGATCATCAAGCAGGCGGCAGAAGCCGCCAAATCGCTCGACCCCAAGAAGGTCGCCGCGAAGATGCACTCCGGCATGAAGTTCTCGACCGTGCTCGGCCCGATCTCGTACGACAAGAATGGCGACCTCACCAAGCTCGACTACGTGGTCTACATCTGGAAGAAGGATGCCAGCGGCAAAATCACCTATGTCGAGTGCCCGGGCTCGGATTGCTCGAAGATGAAATAGGCCAATCCATTCGCGCCAACGAAAGCCCGCCACCGCAAGTCAGCTCTAGCTGACTTGCGCAACTAAAATGCCGATCTCGGGTAAACCCGAGATCGGATGGCGGGCTTTCCATTCACGGCTACCCGATCTTGCCGAGCGCCGGAAAGGTCTCCAGCAGCCAAACGCTCATCCAGTTGATGCTGCCGGTGAGAAAGGCGATGCCGGTGAGCACCAAAAGCGCGCCCATCGCCTGCTCGACGCGATGCATGTAATTCTTGAAGCGCGCGAGAAACGCCGCAAACGGCTCGATGGCCAAGGCCGCGATCATGAATGGAATCCCCAGGCCGAGCGAATAGACCGCCAGCAGTCCGGCGCCCTTGGTGACGGTCTGCTCGGACGCCGCCACCGCCAGGATCGCGGCGAGAATTGGCCCGATACAGGGCGTCCAGCCGAAGGCGAAGGCGAGGCCCATGATATAGGCGCCCCAGAGGCCGACCGGCTTGGGGATCGGCAGCCGTCCTTCGCGCATCAACAGGCCGATGCGCGTCAGCCCGAGGA
>JBOHII010000312.1:0-4906 GCA_050725955.1 Pseudolabrys sp.
CAGCAGCATCAGCGCAAACAGCGAGGCAAATCCGATGACGGCGACCGCGTCGGTGCTCATGCGGGCTACTCGACGGCCTGCGTTTCGCGCGGCGCGCCGAGCTTCTCGGGTGCGATCACCAAACGCACGGTGCGCAGGATCAGCAGCAGGACCGCCGACGCGAGCCCGATCCAGGCGACGAAATAGTAGATCCACACCGGCTGTCGCAGGTCGAAGGTGCCGACATTGTCGGCGCGCGTGCCGAGCACCTTGAGCGCGAACATCCAGGTGAAGGCCGCCATCGCGGTGAGCGTCACCAGCGCGGCGAATACATCCATCGCGCGCTGCACCCAAGGCGGCGCCGCGCTCCACAGCAGGTCGACGGTGATGTGGTCGCCGCGATAGCTCGCGACCGCCATGCCCCAGAAGATCAGGATGCCGAGCAGCAGGCGGGTGAAGTCGTAAGAGTCGGGGATCGCCCAGGAAAAGAAATAACGCAGGATCACCGACACGAAAGTGAGCAAGGTGACGACGGCAAGAAAGCCCGCCGCCGTCACCTCGATCGCATCGATGAAGCGATCGACGGGACCGCGTGTCCGCACTGCCTCTTGCATCAATAAGCCGCGTGTTCCTTCACCAGATCGGCCTTGAGATCCTTCATCGCACCTGCCGGGTCGATGCCGGCTTTCTTGGCGCCCTCGGCCCACTTGGCCTCGAGCGGAGCGGCAGCCTTGCGCCACTCGGCAAGCTGCGCCGCGCTGATCGTATAGACGTCATGGCTGGGCTCGGCCTTGAGCTTGGCGATGCCGGCGTGCTCGAAGTCGGCCCAGGGGCCGGCAATCTTCAACGCCCACTCGCTGGTGCAATGGTTGTCGATCACCTTCTTCTGCTTGGCGTCCATCTCGTTGTACTTCGCCTTGTTGAACACCAGCGCGAAGGTCGTGGTGTAGAGCGGCACCTCCATGTCGTACTTGGTCACCTTGTCGATGCCGAATAGGATGATCGAGCCCCAGGGGAAAGTAACGGCGTCCGCGACGCCCTTGGCCAGCACCTCGCGCACTTCCGGCGCCGCCGCCTGCACGTTGGTGCCGCCGAGCATGCGGACGAATTCGGCGATGGTGCCCTGCGCCGGGCGGATCTTCATGCCCTTGATGTCGCCGGGCACCATGACCTTCTTGCTGACCGAGTGAATGGCGCCCGGATCATGCACGAAGGCGAGACAGAACTTGACGTCCTTCATCTCCTTGGCCGCGTATTTGCGGTACCACTCGTCGAGCGCGACCGAGCCGCCTCTGCCGTTCGACATCAGGAACGGCAATTCGCCGGCGGCGATGACGGGAAAGCGGCCGGGCTGGTAGCCGGGATTGATGTAAGTAAGGTCGGCGATGCCATCGCGCGCCATGTCATAATGGTCGAAGGCCTTGCCGAGCTGCTGCGAGGGGTAGACCTTGTAATGGATGGTGCCGCCGGAATCCTTTTCCACCGAGGCGCCCCATTCTTCCAGCGCCTTCTGCAGCGGGTGCGACGGCGGGACCCAGTGCGAGATTTTGAGATCAAAGGTCTTTTCCTGGGCGTGCGTTGCGGCAGGCGCACCGATCAAAGCGGTGAGCGCGGCGGCGCCAAGAAATGCGGCGAAGCGGATCAGCATGGAAAACCTCCCCTATTTTGCTGTTGGAAACTTTGCCAACTTTTTTAATATTCAGCCGCATGTCGCGGGCGTTGTAAAGGTTATAGTTTGATATCAAACTATATGGCAGGTTGCCGAAATGGGTGGTCGGCTGAGGGCGATAACAGTGGTCGTGACCGATGGCAGCCGCCGCGTGCGGCGCGGTAAGAACGGCGAAGCCATTGCCGAATCGATCAGATTCGGCCCGCTCGAGCGCTGGGTCGGGTTCAATCTGCGCATGGCGCAGGACGCCACGTTTCAGGCGTTTTCGCGCCGTTCGCAGGAAATCGGCGAACGTCCGGGCCGCTTCGCCACGCTGACGCTGATCGCGCGCAACCCCGGCATCAGCCAGACCGAACTGAGCCACGCCAACGGTCGCGACAAATCGAGCCTCACGCCGGTGGTCGAAGACTTGGTGCGGCGCGGCTTGGTCGAGCGCAAGCGCACGCGGCACGACCGGCGCGCCTATCGGCTGACCGTGACGCCGGCCGGCAAGAAGACGCTCATCATGCTCACCCGCTGCGCGCGCCGCCACGAGCGCGTGCTCGATCGCATCATCGGCCTGCGCGACCGCAAGCGCTTCATCCAGATCCTGAAAAAGATCGCGGCGGAGATCGAGTAAATCTCCAGCTATTTGAACTTTGCCCGCACGGTGTCCGGTATAGGCTGCGATTTGAATCCGGCGGGATCGGTCGGATCGCGCACCACCCACACCCGCTTCTCCGAACACTCGACGCAGATTTGTCCGTTATGGCTGAGACGATGCTCGACGTCGAAGCTGGCGCGGCCGAAGGTGACGGCGGTGTCGACCGTCACGTCGTCGCCGTAGCGGGTCGGCCGCACGAAGCGCGCGCGCGTGCGCGCCAGCGGATAGCCGGCGAAATTATGCGCCTTGAGCGATTGCAGCTTGGTCAAGCCGAGCGCGCGCTCGAACAACGCCGAGGTCGAGGCGTCGAAAATCTCGAAATAGCGGGGATAGAAAACGATGCCGGCGGGGTCGCAATCGCCCCACTCGATGCGCACGCTGCGGCGGTTGCTAAATCCCATCCCGCCGCTCTTAGCCGTCTTCCAGGCGGCGCGCCAGCCAGACGCAATGGCCGCCGCAATCGGGGTCTTCCATCCGCTGCGTCACCACGCTGAAATTGTCGGCGGCGAGCAGCGGACGGTATTCGTCGGGCGCGAGACTGGCGTGATAAAGCGGCTCGCCGCAGAGGCTGCCGACGGCTTCGCCGTGCCGCGGCCCGCTGGTGAACAGGAGCGGCGCACCCGGGGCCGCGTGGTCGCGGAAGACGGCAAACATCCGCCGCTGGTCGTCGAACGAGAGATGGAAAAAACTGTCCCATACCATGACGCCGGCAAAGCGACGTTGTAGCGCCAGCACCCGCATGTCGGCCACGATCCATTGCCGGTGCGGAAAATTCGTCCGGCACAGCGAGATCATTGTGGGCGAGGAATCGACGCCGCATACGTCGAAACCCTGCGCGAGCAGGTAATCGGCCATCGGCTTGCCGGAGCCGCAGCCGAGATCGAGGACGGTGCCGCCGGCAGGCACGAGCGCGGCGAAGCGGTCAAGCCAGGATTTTTCGAAGAGTTTGCCCGCGCGGCTGCGCTCGTCGACCCATTCGAGCGCCCGGCGCTCATACAGATCGATGATGGCGTCCGCGCTCATGGGCCGTTCAGCGCGGCGCCATGCGCAGCGCACCGTCGAGGCGGATCACCTCGCCGTTAAGGTAGGAATTGCGGATGCAATGCATCGCCAGCGCGGCGAATTCGCTCGGGCTGCCCAGCCGCTTGGGGAACGGCACCGAGGCGCCGAGCGAATCCTGCGCCTCCTGCGGCAGCGCGCGCAACATCGGGGTGGCGAAAATGCCCGGCGCGATGGCGAGCACGCGTACGCCGACTTGAGCGAATTCGCGCGCCGCGGGCAAAGTGAGCGCGGCAATTCCGCCCTTGGAGGCGGAATAGGCGGCCTGCCCGATCTGGCCCTCGAAGGCGGCGACCGACGCCGTCGACACGATGACGCCGCGCTCGCCATCGCCGAGCGGGGAAAGCCCCTGCATGGCGGCGGCGGCGAGCCGCATCATGTTGAAGCTGCCGATCAGATTGATGCGGATGACACGCTCGAAATCGGCGAGCGGCATCGGTCCGTCGCGGCCGACGATGCGCGTGGCCGTGCCGACGCCGGCGCAATTGACCAGGATGCGCGCCGGCCCGTGATTGGCGGCCGCTTGCTTGACCGCCGCCTCGGCGGATGCGCTGTCCGCCACGTCGCAGGCAATCGCGATGCCGTTGATGTCGATCGCCACTTCGGCGGCGGCTTTGGCGTTGACGTCGACGATCGCCACCTTGGCGCCGGCTTCGGCCAGCGCCCGCGCGGTGGCCTCGCCGAGGCCGGAGGCGCCGCCGGTGACGATTGCTGCCTGTCCCTTGATGTCCATGGCCTACCTTTGCGCGCCCTCGATGGCGATGACGGCGGAGGACAACGGTGTGGCATAAAGTTCGTCCACCAGTGCGGCGCGGTTCGCCAGCACCGCGCGCTGGTTGATGGAGCCCTTGTCGGTCATTTCGCCTTTGTCCATGGATGGCGGCTCCGCCATCAGGATAGCGCGCACCACCCGCGTAGAGGAGCCGGGGCTGGCGGCCGCGAGCGAGGTGAGCAGGTCGGCGAATTTTTTCCGCACGCGCAGGTCGGCGAGCAGGGCGGCTGGCTTTACGTCCGCCGCGAGTTCGGGCGCGAGCTTGCGGCAGGCTTCGATATCGGGAAACACCAGCGCGCCGATATCGTCGCGGTCTGGGCCGGCGAACACCGCGTCGCGCAGGTAAGGCGCGAAGTGGTCGATGAATCGCGCGCGCAGCGGCCCGACGCTCACCCAGGTGCCGGTCGACAGCTTGTAGTCTTCGGCGATGCGGCCATCGAACAGGAATCCTTTGCCCGGATCGTCGGGGTCGGCGAATTTCAGCGCGTCGCCGATCTTGTAGAAGCCTTCCGTGTCGAAGGCATCGCGCGTGAGCTTTTCCTGCCGCCAATAGCCCGGCGTGATGTGCGGTCCGCGCAGACGCGCTTCCAGTTTGCCCTCGTTTGGCACCAGCTTGAGTTCGACGCCCGGCGCCGGAAGCCCGATATTGCCCGCCCGGTCGAAATCGAATGTGCAGGCGAGCGCCAGCGGCGAGGTCTCGGTCGAGCCGAGCGAGGACAAGAAGATAATGCGCTCGCCGGTGGTCTCGACGGCGAGCCGGGTCAGGTCGTCCCAGGTGGTCTGG
>JBOHII010000313.1:0-7068 GCA_050725955.1 Pseudolabrys sp.
TCCGCCGACGTCATCAAGCAGCGCACGACGAAAGCGCTCGAACTGGTCGGGCTGCCGCACCTCGCCGACCGTTACGCGACGAAGCTTTCCGGCGGCCAGCGCCAGCGCGTGGCGCTCGCCCGCGCCATCGTCTACGAGCCGCGCGTCGTCTTGTTCGACGAGCCGCTGTCCAATCTCGACGCCAAGCTGCGCGAACAAATGCGGGTCGAGCTGGTGCGGCTGCAGCACGAAGTCGGCATCACCTCGATCTATGTCACGCACGACCAATCCGAGGCGCTGGTGATGAGCGACCGCGTCGTGGTGATGAACAACGGCGTGATCCAGCAGATCGGCGATCCGCAGACCATCTATGCGCGGCCGGCCAATGCATTCGTCGCCAATTTCATCGGCGTCGCCAATCTGCTGCAGGGCGTTCTGCTCGGCCGCAGCGGCGGGATTTGCGACGTCGAAATCGCGCTCGGCGAAGGCCGCGCGCCGCTGCGCCTCAAAGCCGCCGGCGGCGACGGTGCGGTCGCCGGCCAGAAGGTCACGCTCAGTCTGCGGCCCGAGGACATCGCCATCCATTTCGAGCGGCCGGCCGGCAGCGCCGACGGCAATATGTTGGAGGGCGAAGTGGTCGACACGATCTATCTCGGCAGCGTGCTCGAATGCCGGGTCAAGGTCGGGAGCCATGAGATCGGCATCCAGATCGACCACTACGAGCAGATCGCCCCGCAGCAGAAGGTGTTTCTGTCGTTTCGCCCCGAGCACGGGCTGGTGCTGACGAATTAAAGCTAGCTCGCGGTAAACCCGCCGTCGACGGTCAGCGTATGGCCGGTAATCGATGATGCGCCGGGGCTCGCCAGGAAAATGACCGAGGCGGCGACCTCCTCAGGCGTGATGAAGCGGCCCGTCGGAATGCGGGCGAGCATGCGCGCGCGCGTCGCATCGTCGTACATCTTTGCGCGTGAGGCCGTGAGCGCGGTGCCCGGCGCGATGGCATTGACCCGGATGTTGTGGTCAATCCATTCGATCGCCAGCATGCGCGTCATCTGGATCAGCCCGCCTTTGGCGGTGCCATAGACCGTGCGGCCGGCAAAGCCGGTCATGCCGTGGGTCGAGGCGATATTGATGACGCAGCCGGGACGCGCGCCGGCGACGCAGCGCGCCGCGTAAGTCCGCGCCATGAAATAGGCGCCCTTGAGATCGGTATCGACCACGTCGTCCCATTCCGCCCAGGTCACCTCGGTCGCCGGCTTGACCAGCGTGCGCGCGGCATTGTTCACCAGCACGTCGATGTCGCCGAGGGCTTCGCTCGCCGCGGCAAAGCTTTGCGCGATATCGGCCTCGACACGCAGATCGAGCCGCACCGGCACCACTTTGCGGCCCTGCACCGCCGGATCGCGCTTGAGCCCCTCGAGCCGCACCGTGTCGCGGCTGGTGACCGCGATATCGTAGCCCGCCTGCGCCAAACCGCAGGCGATGGCGTAACCCAGACCGGTCGATGCGCCGGTGACGAAGGCGGTGGGGCTAGCCGGTGATGTCATCGAGCACGATCCATTTCTGTTCGGCGGCACTGCGATAGCAGGCTTGCGCCAGCGCCACGTCGCGAATGCCGCCGGCAAGATCGCAACTCAGCGGCGCACCGGCAACGACGTGGCGCAGGAAATTCTCCCAGCCGACCCGGTAGGGATTTTTGTAAGCGGGCGCGCCGGCGACCTCTTGCCACTGGCCGCGATAGTCGGCATCGATGTCGGTATCGGGATTGAAGCTCCGGATGGTGGGCGTATCGACCATGCTCTGCGTCCAGCAGCGATGCAAGCCGGCGAGCGCGGAGCCGCCGGTGCCGTCGACCTGCAACGTCATCAGATCGTCGCGGCGCACCCGCGTTGCCCAGGAGCAGACAATCGCGCCCACCGCGCCGCTCGCCAATTCGGCGAGCGTCAGCGAGGTGTCGTCGACGTCGACCGTGAAACGCTTACCGTCTTCGTCGACGCGCTGCGGGGTTGCCGTCGTCACCGCCGTCACAACGCGGCGGATCGGCCCGAGAATGCCTTCGATCACATAACGCCAGTGCGGGATCATATCGCTGGTCAATCCGCCGCCGCCGCTCTTGCGGTAATTCCAGCTCGGCCGCTGGCTTGGCCGCTCGGCCCCGTCGAACACCCACCAGCCGAAATCGAGCCGGAAGCCGGTGACCCGGCCGAAGAAGCCGCTTTGCGCAAGCGCCAGGAGTTTCTGCAAGCCGGGCAAATTGAGCTTGTCCTCGACGGCGCCGGCTTTGAGCCCGCGCGCCTGCGCCGCGCGCAGCAGCGCAAGTCCCTCGGCCACCGACGGCGCCACCGGCTTTTCGCTGTAGATGTGCTTGCCGGCGGCAATCGCCTTGCCCAGCGCCGTGGCGCGCTGCCGGGTTGCGGCGGCGTCGAAGAAGACGGTGTAACCGGGCTTGGCCAGCGCCGCATCGAGATCGGTCGCCCAGTCGTCGATCCCGTGACTTTGCGCAATGGCCTTGAGCCGCTCGGCATTACGCCCGAGCAGCAGGAGGCGCGGCACGATGCGGTCGCCGCCGACGGCGAGACCGCCCTCAACGCGGATCGGCACCAGCGCATTGGCCAGATGCTGGGTCGCACCGATGCGCCCGGTGGCGCCGTTGACGATGATGCCGATTTCCTTGACCGCCATGGTCTCCCTTACCCGTCATAGTATGATGTGATCCGCCAGCCCCGCGCAACGTAAGGGTCTCAATTGCCCCGCCACATCGTCTGCCTCACCTTCGACTTCGACACCCAATCCAGCTTCATCGCGCGCGGCATGACCACGCCGACGCCGCTGTCGCGCGGCGAATTCGGCGTCACCGGCGCGCGCCGGATTCTCGATTTCCTCAAGGCGCGCACGATCAAGGCGACTTGGTTCGTCCCCGGCTTCACCATTGCAAGCTGGCCGCGCGAGTGCGAGGCGGTGGTCGCCGGCGGCCACGAAGTGGGGCACCACAGTTGGGCGCATATTCCGCCGGCAACGCAAAGCCGCGCCGAGGAGGAGGCCGACCTGGTGCGCGCCAATGACGCCATCGCCGCGCTCAGCGGGCGCAAGGCGCGCGGCTACCGCTCGCCGTCGTGGGACCTGAGCGAGCACACGGTCGACCTGCTGTTGCAGCACGGCTTCAAATACGATTCCAGCCTGATGGGCGCCGACTACCTGCCCTATCGCGCGCGGCGCGGCGACGTCGCGAAATTGGGCGAGCCGTTCCGCTTCGGCGAGCCCACCGCGCTGATCGAAATGCCGATCAGCTGGTCGCTCGACGATTTCCCGCACTTTGAATTCTTGCGCACCGCATCCACAATTATGTCCGGCCTGCAGCCGGCGCGCGCGGTGATGCAAAGCTGGCTTGACGAATTCCTCTATATGCAGAAAACGGTCGAATGGGGCGTGCTCACTTACACCATGCATCCGTTCGTGATCGGGCGCGGCCACCGCATGCTGGCGCTCGAAGGCCTGGTCGACCGGCTCGGCAACGAGGGCGCGGTGTTCATGACGATGGAACAGGCCGCGCAAGAGGCGGCCACGAGGCTTTAGGGCGTGTGCTGGTAAAATGAAAATCTTCATCACCGGCGCCAGCGGCTATATCGGCGGCTCGGTTGCCGCCGCGTTGATGGCGGCGGGCCATCAGGTGAGCGGTCTGGCGCGTTCGAACGAGGTAGCCGCCGCGTTGGCAAAGCTCGGCGTGACGCCGGTGCGCGGCACACTTGACGATGCCGACATTCTGGCCAAGGCCGCGCGCGACGCCGACGTCACGGTCAACGCCGCCAATGCCGGCCACCGCGCGGCGGTCGAAGCCATGCTCCGCGGGCTTGCCGGCACCGGCAAAACTTTTCTGCACACCGGCGGCTCCAGCATCGTCGGCACCCGCGCGCGCGGTGAGCTTGTCGAAAAAGTGTTCGATGAGGACACCCCGTTCACGCCGACGCCGCAGCGGGCGCCGCGTGTGGAAATCGACGCATTGGTGCGGCGTGCGGCGGGCAACGGCGTGCGCTCGGTCGTGATCGCGCCCAGCCTGATCTACGGGCTCGGGCACGGCCTCAATCCGCACAGCATCCAGGTGCCGTGGTTGGTCCAGGTGGCGAAGAAATTCGGCGTCGCAAAGCATATCGGCCCGGGCGAAAACCGCTGGGCCAACGTGCACATCGACGACGTGACGGCGCTGTACGTGCTGGCGATCGAGAAGGCGCCGGCCGGCGCGTTCTATTACGCCGAGAACGGCGAGAATTCCATGCGCGACGTGTGCGAAGCGATTAGCCGCATGCTCGGGCAAGGCGGGCCGACGCAGAGCATGACGGTGGAGGAGGCGGCGGCCGAGTGGGGCGAGGGACCGGCCAACGATACCATGGGCTCCAACAGCCGCGTGCGCGCCGCGCGCGCGCGCGCCGAACTCAATTGGCGGCCAAATGCGCGGCCGCTGCTCGAAGAGATAGAGCGCGGCTGTTATGCGCAAGGGGCGTAATCCGCGCGATGTCGGCTGCGCACGCTAGCGCCCCGCGGCGTAACCCTGCATGCCGCGCGGATTGGCAGCCGCCCGGCGGCGCACGCCAAGGCGCGAGGCTGCGGTCAACCGGCCCTCCGACCAGGCGGCGCCGACTTCGACTTCGTGGCCGCGCGCGCGCAATTCCGTGACGCTCGCTTCCGGCACACGCGACTCGACCACCATGACGCCGGGGCGGGCCAGGCGCGGCCAGAACGACGACGGGAAATGCTCGGAGTGCCAGGCCGGCGCGTCGATCGCCTCCTGCAAATTCATCTTGGCGTGCACATGGCGCAGGAAAAATTGCGTGATCCACTGGTCCTGCTGGTCGCCGCCGGGCGAGCCCCAAGCGAGATAGGGCTCGCCGTCGCGCAGCGCCATGGTCGGCGTCAGCGTCGAGCGCGGGCGTTTTCCGGGCGCCAGCGATGCCGGATGATCCTCGTCGAGCCAGAACATCTGCGCGCGGGTGCCGAGGCAAAAGCCGAGCTCGGGGATCACCGGCGAGGAATGCAGCCAGCCGCCGGACGGCGTCGACGACACCATATTGCCGGCCCGATCGACGATGTCGAAATGCACGGTGTCGCCGGGAATGGCTCCGGCACGCTCGCGTTTGGTCTGCGCATCGGGCAAATGATTTTCATCGTGCGTCCAGTCGACGCGCCCAACCGTCGGCTCGCCCGCGCCCGAGCTGGCAACCGCGGCTTGCGCGCCGTCGGCGAGCCGCACATCGAGGCGTTTGCCGAAGCCCGCCACCGTTCCGGGCCGCAACTCGAGCGAGGCGCGATCGGTAATCAATTTTCGGCGCGCCTCGTTATAGGCATCGGACAGCAGCACATCGACCGGCACATTGACGAATTTCGGATCGCCGTAGAACGTATCGCGATCGGCGAAGGCGAGCTTGGTCGCCTCGATTTGCAAATGGATGAATTCCGCGCTGGTCGGGCTCATCGCGTCGAGGTCGTAGCCTTTGAGCAAAGCAAGCATCTGCAGGGTGACGAGCCCTTGCGTCCACGGTCCCGGCTTCATCACCGTGTAGAGGCCGTAATCATAGCTGATCGGCGGCTCGACGCTCGCTTGCCATCCGGCCATGTCCTGACCGGTCAGCACGCCGCGATGCGGCCTGCCCGAAGTGTCCATAACCTCCTGCGTGCGGCAGAATTTGTCGATCGCCTCGGCGACAAAACCTTGCGACCAGGATTTGCGCGCCCGCTCGATCTCCGCTTCGCGGCTGCCGCCGCCGCTCTGCGCCTCGAGCAAAATACGTTCGTACGTTGCGGCCATCGTCTTGTTGGCAAAGATGGTGCCGGGCGCAGGCACTTTGCCGTCCGGCAAATAAAGCGCGGCCGAGGTCGGCCAATAATCGCGGAACTGGTCCTTGACCGTGTCGATGGTGGCGCTGATGCGTTCGACCAGCGGGTAGCCGTTCTTGGCATAGCCGATCGCCGGCGCCAGCACCTCGGCAAGCCGCATGGTGCCGTAGTCGCGCAGCAGCGTCATCCAGGTGTCGAAGGTGCCGGGGATGCAGGCCGCCAAAAGTCCGGTGCCGGGAATGAGATCGAGACCCAATTCGTCGCGGTAGTACTTGATCGTGGCACCGGCCGGCGCCGGCCCCTGCCCGCAGATCACCTCGGTTTTGCCGCGCCGTACGTCATGCACAATCACCGGCACGTCGCCGCCCGGCCCATTGAGATGCGGCTCAACCACCTGCAAGGTGAACGCGGTGGCGACCGCGGCGTCGAAGGCATTGCCACCCTTTTCCAGCGCCGCCATGCCGACGGCGGTGGCGATCCAGTGCGTCGAGGCGACCACGCCGAACGTGCCCTCGATCTCGGGCCGTGTGGTGAACGGGTTGGGATTGATGTTGGCAGGGCGGGTCGGCATTGCAGCTCCGATTTGCGGCCGCCACTTGTATCAGACTTATCGCACTAGCGCAGGTGACAGGCGACCATTTGCCCGGGCCTGACCTCGCGCAAAAGCGGCGTTTCCGACCGGCAGCGGTCCACCACATAAGGGCAGCGGGTGTGGAAGTGGCAGCCGGAGGGCGGCTTGATCGGGCTCGGCACGTCGCCCTGCAATACGCGCTTCTGCCGTTTGACGCGCGGATCGGGCACCGGCACCGCCAGCAGCAGCGACTCGGTGTAAGGGTGCTGCGCGCGCGTGAACAGCGTGCGCTTGTCGGTATATTCGACGATGCGGCCGAGATACATGACGGCGATGCGATGGCTGATGTGCTCGACCACCGCGAGATTGTGCGAGATGAACAGATACGCGAGCCCCATCTCGCGCTGAAGGTCCATCATCAAATTGAGCACCTGCGCCTGGATCGACACATCGAGCGCCGACACCGGCTCGTCGCCGACGATCAGTTTCGGCTGCAACGCGAGCGCGCGCGCTATGCCGATGCGCTGGCGCTGGCCGCCGGAAAACTGATGCGGGTAACTCGCCATCTGCGCCTTGCGCAGGCCTACGCGCTCGAACAATTCGGCCACGCGCTTTTTCACATCGCGGCCCGCGACGGTGCGATGCACGCGCATCGGCTCGGCCACGATATCGCCGGCCGACATGCGCGGGTC
>JBOHII010000314.1:0-2867 GCA_050725955.1 Pseudolabrys sp.
AAGCAAAAGCATTTACGCAAGCCGCCGGCCTGCCCGAGGCGCAGAGCCCGATCGTGCCGGTGATCGTCGGCGAGGAAGAAGCAACGCTTGCTGCTTCCCGTCTGCTTGCCGATGAAGGTTACCTCGCCGCTCCGATCCGCCCGCCCAGCGTTCCCGCTGGCACCGCGCGGCTGCGTTTGACCTTCACCGCGCAGCATCCCGACGAGCACGTCGCGCGCCTCGCCGGCCTCGTGCGCGAGCAGATATTGCACCATTGACGATGAGCGGCGCCCCATCACTCTCTGTCATTCCGCGACGCGAGCAAAGCGAGCGGACCCGGAACCCAGATGCAACCAGGAGCGCGGTTCTGGGTTCCGGGTTCCGGCCTTCGGCCGGCCCCGGAATGACGGGGTGTCTATGAGCGCCTATTTCGTCACCTCGACCGGCACCGACGTCGGCAAGACTTTCGTCACCGCCGGACTGATCCGCTATTTGCGCGAAGCGGGGCAAGCCGTGCACGCGCTGAAACCCGTGGTGAGCGGCTACAATCCGTCCGTGGTCGAAACCAGCGACCCGGCGGTGCTGCTCGGCGCGCTCGGGCGGCCGGTGTCGGCCGATGAGGTCGAGCGCATCGCGCCCTGGCGCTTCCGCGCGCCGCTGTCGCCCGATCTCGCCGCCCAACGCGAAGGCCGCAGCATCGATTTCGCTGCACTGACCGCGTTCAGCCGCCAGGCGATCGACGCCGAGACAGGCATGCTGTTCATCGAGGGTGTCGGCGGCATCATGGTGCCGCTCGACGGCGACCGCACGGTGCTCGACTGGATGGCGGCGCTGCAAATCCCGTTGCTCTTGGTGGTCGGCGGCTACCTCGGCACCATCAGCCATACGCTGACCGCGCTCGACGTGTTGGCGCAACGCCATCTGAAGATCGCCGCCATTGTGGTGAGCGAAAGTGAACGCAACCCGGTCGAGCTCGACGATACCGTCGCCAGCATCGCCCGCTTTGCGCAAGGGACCGGCGTGGTCGGCCTGCCGCGATTGCCGGGTGGCATCAACCAGCACCCGGCCTTCGCGAAGATCGCCACGCTGTTATAGTTTGCGCGGCGGGCGGGCTCAGCCTGGCCATTTCAACGACACGAAGGTCTCGAACATGCCTTCGGTGTTGATGAGAGCGTGCAATATGATCGTCAGGATGGTGGAGCCGCTCGCCCAGCGGACCCAGCCGAGCAGCAGGCCGAAAATGAAAACCTGGCCGATCACGTACCAATCGTATTGCACATGAATGAGGGCCCATAACAGCGAGGTGATGACGATCACCGGCCAGACGTCGCGCGGCGCCCGCAACCAGCCGCGGAACAGAAAGCCGCGAAACAAAATTTCCTCGCCGATCGGCGTCACCACCACGATGGCGAGAAACAGCCAAAGCAACCAGCCGTCGGCGCTGGCGGTCGTGTAAATGTCGACCTGGAACGGCGTGACGATCGGCCGTGCGAACAGCCAGCTCAGCACATTGCCGGCAACGATCACCGCCACCAAAGCGGCAACGCCGAACAGCAATTCGCCGCGGCGCGGCCAGATCAGGCCGAGATAGGCGGTGGCGGTCGCGCCGCTGCGGCGGGCAAACAGCGCCAGCAGCAGCACCTCGACCGGGGTCGACACGGCGATCACCAAGGTGATGGCGCCGCCATCGCCGGTGAAATTCGGCAGATGCGCAAGACCGCGGCCATACCACCAGGTCAGCGCGTACAGTGCGGCCATCTGCCCGGTCAGCAGCGCGAACACCGCCAATGCCAGGGTCGTGCCCCTGCCCAATGCTTTGATTTGGTCCGTCATGGCGAAGCCTTCAGCCAGCGGCCAAGCGCGGCGCGCTCAACCTCGGTCATGCCGGTCTGGTTGCCCATCGGCATCGCCTTGTTCTGTATCGTCTGGGCGTAAATGAGGGCTGAATATTTCTTCAGCTCGGCGACGGTTTCCAGCACGACGCCGTTCGGCGCTTCCTGGAATGCCTCATGCGTCGGCTTCACCGCATGGCACATGACGCAATGCTTGTGCACGATCGCCAGTGCTTCGGCGTCGGCAACTGCATCGGCGGCACGCGCGCGCGCTGCGGTAACGGCCATGGCGGCCAGCAGCACCGCGCGTTGTGCGGCATGGCCGTGTCCGCGCCGCCGGATCGACAATCGCGCCTGCTACGGCAACAGGATCGTCGAGCCCGTGGTCTCGCGGCCTTCCATCTCCTTGTGCGCGCGGCCGGCTTCCTTCAGCGAATATTTTTGGTTGATCGGAATCTTGACCGCGCCGGAGCCGACCTTTTCGAACAAGTCCTTGGCGCAAGCCATCAGGTCCTCGCGCTTGGCCACGTAATTGTTGAGTGTCGGCCGGGTCGCAAACAGCGAACCCTTGGCTTGCAGGATGTTGATATTGAAAGCGTCGATTTGGCCCGATGCGCTGCCGAAGCTGACGAAGTAGCCGAGCGGATGCAGGCAATCGAGCGAAGCCGGGAACGTGGTCTTGCCAATGCCGTCATAGACCACGTCGCACAGCTTGCCGCTGGTGATTTCCTTCACCTTGGCGACGAAATCCTCGTCGCGATAGAGGATGGTATGATGCGCGCCGTTCTTCTTGGCGAGCTCGGCCTTTTCTTTGGAGCCGACGGTGCCGATCACGGTGGCGCCGAGATGGTTCGCCCATTGGCAGAGGATGAGGCCGACGCCGCCGGCGGCCGCGTGCATCAGCACAATGGTCCCCTTGCCCACTTTGTAGGTGCGGTTGACCAGATACTGCACCGTCATGCCCTTGAGCATCATGCCGGCGGCCTGCTCGTAGCTGATGTTGGCGGGGATCTTCACGGCGCGGTCGGCCGGCAGCAGGCGCTCGGCCGCATAGCC
>JBOHII010000315.1:0-7610 GCA_050725955.1 Pseudolabrys sp.
CTGGCGGCGCTGCTCACCAATCTGGAGCCGCGCGACGTGCTGTTCATCGACGAGATCCACCGGCTCAATCCGGCGGTGGAGGAAATCCTTTATCCGGCAATGGAGGATTTTCAGCTCGACTTGATCATCGGCGAAGGCCCGGCGGCGCGTTCGGTGAAGATCGATTTGTCCCCGTTCACGCTGGTGGGCGCCACGACCCGCGCCGGCTTGCTCACCAATCCGCTGCGCGACCGTTTCGGCATTCCGGTGCGGCTTAATTTTTATTCCGTGGAAGAGCTTGAAGAGATCGTCAATCGGGGCGCCCGCGTACTGCACTTGAACGTCTCATCCGACGGCGCGAACGAGATCGCGCGCCGCGCCCGCGGTACCCCGCGCATTGCCGGGCGTTTATTGCGGCGGGTGCGCGATTTCGCCCATGTCGACGCCGCGAAATCGATCGACCGCGGGATCGCCGACCGCGCGCTCGGCGAACTGGAAGTCGACGCCGCCGGGCTCGATGCCATGGACCGCCGCTACCTCACCACCATCGCGGTGAACTATGGCGGTGGACCGGTCGGCGTCGACACCATGGCCGCCGCTCTGTCGGAGCCGCGCGATGCCATCGAGGACATTATCGAGCCTTTCCTGATCCAGAAGGGTTTCATCCAGCGCACCCCGCGCGGACGCCTGCTCACCTCGCATGCCTTCAAGCACCTCGGCCTGGCCGAGCCTGCGTGCGATGGGAGCCAGTTCGGGTTGTTCGGCGGCGGCGAAGACGATTAGAGTGCCGCCCGAACTGGCCCTGCGCGGCCGCGGCGACGGAGACCTGCGCGCGTGAATCCACTCGACGGCGAAATCCGCAACGGCCTGCACCATCAGCCGGTGCGGGTCTATTACGAGGACACGGATTTTTCCGGCATTGTCTATCACGCGAGCTATCTTCGCTTCATGGAGCGCGGCCGCACCAATTACCTGCGCCTGATCGGCGCCGACCATCGCGCGCTGTTCGAGCAGGCTGCGGCTGAAGCGCCGGGCTTTTCCTTTGTGGTGCGCCACATGGACATCCATTTCAGCAAACCGGCCCTTATGGACGACGTGCTCGACATCGTCACGACGCCGAAAGATGTGAGAGGGGCGTCCGTGACCCTCAATCAGAAGGTGATGCGCGGCGACGACCTGCTGGTCGAGGCCGATGTGCAGGTCGCCTTCATCTCCGGCGGCCGGGCGCGGCCTATCCCCAAGCCGCTGCGCACCGCCATGAAGGCGGATCAGGAATCGGGCGGCGCCGCCTGACGCTGCGTGGTAGTCTGCCCGCGCCATGCAGGAACTTGAGTTTGCAATGTTTGAGACCGCCATCGGCGGCTGCGGTATCGTTTGGAGCGCGCGCGGCGTTGCCGGCGTGCAGCTTCCTGAAAGAGACCGGGAAGCGACGCGGGCGCGGGTGCTGCGGCGCTTCCCAGCCGCACGCGAAGCCGTACCGCCACCGGCCGTGCAAGAGACAATCGACGGCGTCGCCGCGTTGTTGCGCGGCGAGCCACGCGACCTCGGCGGAATTGTCATCGATGACGCCGATGTTCCGGAGTTCAACCGTCGCGTCTTCGCCATCGTGCGCAAGGTGCCGCCCGGCGTTACGATCACCTACGGTCAGATCGCCGAACAACTCGGCGACAAGGCGTTGGCGCGCGCTGTCGGTCAGGCCATGGGCGAGAATCCGACGCCGATCATCATGCCTTGCCACCGTGTGCTGGCGGCCGGCGGCAAGACCGGTGGCTTTTCCGCCTCGGGCGGCGTGGTCACAAAACTTCGGCTGCTGACCATCGAAGGCGCTCAGCCCGGCGGTCCCACATTGTTTGAGCATTTACCCTTGCAGGTATCGGGCCGGCGTCACCGCTGAAAGATCGAGACGCAGGCCGAGACTCATGTTAATGCCCTTTACATGAAATGGGGCAGGCACAGCGGCCCGCGCGGCTATCACCACGGCAACCTCAAGGAGGCTTTGGTGCGCGCCGCGCTCGAATTGATCGCCGAGAAAGGTCCGGCCGGCTTCACCTTCGCCGACGCCGCGCGCTGGGCGGGGGTGAGCCCGGCGGCGCCCTACCGGCATTTCCGCGATCGCGACGAATTGCTTTCGGACGTCGCGCGGCGGGGCTTCGAGGAATTCACCGCGGCGCAGATTCGTGCCTGGGATGACGGCAAGCCGGACGTGTTCACCGCCTTCGACCGGTTGGGCAAGGCCTATCTTCATTTCGCCAAGCAAGAGCCGGCCTACTATTCGGCCATGTTCGAGGCAGGCGTTCCGCTCGATGCCGATCCCCAATTGCGCGAGGCTGGCGAGCGCGCTTTCGCAGTGCTGCGCGCCGCTGCCGAGAAACTGGTGGCGCTGATGCCGGCGCCGAGCCGGCCGCCGGCATTGATGGTGGCGCTGCATATCTGGAGCCTCACGCACGGCATTGCTTCGCTGTTTTCGCGCGGCGACGCGGCCCGGCGCGCGCTGCCGATGCCGCCGGAGGAACTGCTGGAGGCCGCCTTCTTGATCTACCTGCGCGGCCTCGGACTGCCGTCGGCGGCGGCTCGTGGGTGAGTCGCTCCCTACCGTCGCGCCTTTTGATCCCTATTTGAATGCCGCTTGACAAGGGGCTGCCACCGCTCTAGCTATGTAAATGTTATTTACATTCACACGCGAGGTTCACCATGCCAATCACCGCGAAACTCGATGAACTGGGCAAACCCGCTTGGGTCGCGCTGATCGTCCTCGGCTTCATGGCCTGGTGGCCGTTGGGCCTTGTCGTCCTCGCTTTCACCATATGGAGCGGAAGAATGGGATGCGGACATCACGGCGGTCATGACCGCTGGCAGCACAAGATGGAGCGCATGCAGCGCAAGATGGACTGGATGCGCGCCAGGATGGGCGGCGCCAACCCCGCTGCCGCGGGTGGCGGTTTCTGGGGTGGTCCGCCGTCGAGCGGCAATCACGCTTTCGACGAATACCGTAGCGCGACGCTGCGCCGCCTGGAGGAAGAGCAGAAAGAGTTTCGCGAATTCCTCGACCGGCTGCGCTTCGCCAAGGACAAGACCGAGTTCGACGCCTTCATGGCCGAGCGCCGCAACCGGCCGGAATCGGCACCGCCGCAAAGCTGACGTTCCGAATCTGCCCCCGCAGCGGTCGTCCGCCTTCCCGAGGCGGGCGGCCGTTGTTTTTTGCCGGCCCCATGGTGCGGCGCATGGTAACCAGTCCTTAACCACAATCAGCGCTGTTTAGGGTGTTATCGACCCGTTCTGCGCCCAAGTTTGGCCAAGTTTCGCGGCGATTTCGTTCGGTCTGCCGGTGGCGGTACCTGACGGCTTTCGCGAGACATTCGGTTTTTCGTTGAGCGCGTGTGCGGGACCCCACGGCGCGCTCATCCTGGTCCGCGCATTGTGCGCCGCGCCGGTTTGACCGACCCGAGCCGGACAGCGGAAAGGACGTGCCCATGAACCCTGCCGACGTGGCACAGTCGGTGCTCCCGCTTACCTCTTCCGACCTCTCGCTGTTCACGCTGTTCTTGCACGCCCATTGGATCGTCAAGGCGGTCATGATCGGGCTGTTGATCTGTTCGATCTGGGTGTGGGCGATCGCCATCGACAAGACCGTCCTCTATACGCGCTCGAAGCGCGCTATGGACCATTTCGAGCAGGCGTTCTGGTCCGGCCAGTCGCTGGAGGACCTCTACCGGACACTTTCTTCCAAGCCCAACCATTCGATGGCCGCGCTGTTTGTTGCCGCCATGCGGGAATGGAAGCGCAGCTTCGAGGGCACCCCGAAGTCGTTTGCCGGCTTGCAGATGCGGATCGAGAAGGTGATGGAGGTGACCATCGCGCGCGAGATCGAGCGCCTGGAAAAGCGCCTGTTGGTGCTCGCCACCGTCGGCTCAGCCGGCCCCTTCATCGGCCTGTTCGGCACGGTGTGGGGCATTATGACCAGTTTCCAGTCGATCGCCGCCTCGAAAAACACTTCGTTAGCGGTTGTGGCACCGGGCATCGCGGAAGCGCTGTTTGCGACCGCAATCGGCCTTGTGGCTGCCATACCGGCGACTATTTTCTATAACAAATTCGCGGCCGACGTGAACAAGCAGGCGCAACGGCTGGAAGGTTTTGCCGACGAGTTCGCCGCCATCCTGTCGCGACAGATCGACGAGCGGGGATAAAATTTTATGGCAGCCAATGCCGGTACGCCCGTCATCGGACGCAGGAAGCATCATCGCCGCAAGGTGATGAGCGAGATCAACGTCACTCCGATGGTCGACGTGATGCTTGTGCTGCTGATCATTTTCATGGTGTCGGCGCCGCTGCTCACGGTCGTGGTGCCGATCGACCTGCCGCAAAGCCAGGCTAAGAGTCTCGAGCAGGACAAGGAGCCGCTAACCCTGTCGGTCAACACCAAGGGCCAGGTTTTCCTGCAAAATGCCGAAATTAGCTTGGAAGATCTGATCCCGAAGCTGCAGGCGGTCGCGGGCGCGCGCGGCGGTACCGAAGCTCGCGTCTATTTGCGCGGCGACAAGAAAGTCGATTACGGGACCATGATGCGGGTCATGGGGCGGCTGTCGGCGGCTGGCTTCCATCGGGTAGCCTTGGTCACCGAATTCGAGCAGGGCTCGAAAGTACAGTGATGAAGACGGCGTCAGCGATTTCGACCGGCCTGCATGCGGCAGTGCTGCTGTGGGCGCTGGTATCGTTTTCCGGCAAGACCTTCGAGGTCACGCCGGCGGAATCGCTGCCGGTCGATTTGGTGAGCGAGAAAGACTTCGCCAAAATGGCCAAGGGCGCCAAGGATGTGCCCAAGGCGGAGAAGCCGAAGCCGCTGGTCGAGAAGAAGGAAGAGGCAAAGCCCGTCGAGGATATCAAACCCAAGGTCAGCGATAAAAAGGACGTCGCGCCGGCCGCCGAAAAAGTCTCCGAACCGGCGCCGGTTCCAAAGCCCGACCCGATCGCCGAAAAACTCAAGAAGCAGGACGAGAAAAAACAGGAAGCCAAGCAGCAACCGCTGCCGCCCAAGCGGCCGGAGCGCAAGCCGCCCAAATTCGACGCCGACAAGATCGCGGCGCTGCTCGACAAGCGCGATCCGCTGCGCAAAGCCGCCGCCGGCGACGAACTCAACGACAAGCCGACGCTTGGCTATGTTCACGGCAATGCCGCGCGGCTTTCGCAAAGCGAGATCGACGCGCTGCGCAATAAAATTACCGGATGTTGGGATGTGCCGGCGGGCGCTGCCGGCGTGGAAGACCTGTTCGTCGTTTTCCGCGTCATATTCCGCCCTGACGGCTCGATCGAAACCGGGCCCGACGTCGTGCAAGCCTCGGCCTCGACCTACGGACCGGCGTTTGCGGAAAGCGGCCGTCGCGCAATCCTGCAATGTCAGCCCTATACGATGTTGCGGCGGCAGACCTACGACACATGGAAAGACATGGAAATCAAGTTTACCCCGAGCGAAATGCTGCGGCAAAACTGAAACAGCGGACATCGTTTGAATGAATCGATTTGCTTGCGCCAGCCCCTTCGGCCTTCTCACGCGTCGCAATCTTCTGCAGTCGGGTGCCGGCCTCGGCGCGTTCGCGCTTGCCACATCGCCCGCCGGCGCCGTGCTTCGCCTCGATATCACGCAGGGCAATATCGCGCCGATGCCGATCGCGCTACCCGACTTCCTCGCCGGCGCGCCGGCCGAGACCGACACCGCGCACAACATCACCGGCATCATCGCCAACAATCTCCAGCGCAGCGGGCTGTTCGCGCCGATCAATCCGCAGGAGTTCACCGAGAAAATCACCAATTCCGACGCGGTCCCGCGCTTTGCCGACTGGCGCGTCATTAACGCGCAGGCGCTGGTCGCCGGCCGTATCACCAAGCAAGCCGACGGACGGCTGAAGGCCGAATTCCGGCTATGGGACGTGTTCGCCGGCCAGCAGCTCGACGGCAAGCAGTATTTCACCACGCCCGACAACTGGCGGCGCATCGCGCACATCATCTCCGACGCGATCTACGAGCGGTTGACCGGCGAAAAGGGGTATTTCGACAGCCGCATCGTGTTCATCGACGAGACCGGCCCGAAAGACCATCGGATCAAGCGGCTCGCCATCATGGATCAGGACGGCGCCGGCGTGCGCTATTTGACCCGCGGCGACGAATTGGTGTTGACCCCGCGCTTCAACCCGACCACGCAAGAGATCACCTACATGTCCTACGGCAAGGGCGATCCGCGCGTCTATCTCCTCAACATCGAGACCGGCCAGCGAGAGATCGTCGGCAATTTTCCCGGCATGACCTTCGCGCCGAGATTTTCGCCCGACGGTCAGCGCGTCATTATGAGCCTGCAACAGGGCGGCAATGCCAATCTATTCGTGATGGATCTGCGCTCGAAACAAACCACGCGGCTCACCGACACGCCGGCGATCGACACCGCGCCATGCTACTCGCCTGACAGCACGCAAATCTGCTTCGAGAGCGACCGCGGCGGCACCCAGCAGATTTATGTGATGCCGGCCAGTGGCGGCCCGGCCCAGCGCATCAGCTTCGGCGAGGGCCACCACTCGACGCCGGTGTGGTCGCCCCGCGGCGATTACATCGCCTTCACCGGCCAGGCGCGCGGCGACTTTTCAATCGGCGTCCTCAAGCCGGACGGCTCGGGCGAGCGTGTCCTCGTCGAAGGCTTCCATAACGAGGGGCCGACATTTGCGCCGAACGGACGAGTCCTGATGTTCTTCAGCGATCCCGGCCGCGGCCCCTCGCTGTTCACGGTCGACATCACAGGGCGCAATGAACTCAAAGTTCCGACCCCGAGTTATGCCTCGGATCCGGCCTGGTCGCCGTTGTTGTCCTGATGCGGGGGCGCGAAACAGGCCTGCCGCGGAACTTGGGCCGGGGCGGGTAACGGTTTTGGGGCAAGACCCAGCGCCGGTGTAAGCGCCTTATTTTCACCTGCTCTTAACCATCACAATAGGTTTAAGCTGCTTCGACAATTTTAGTGGGGCCGCGCAAGCTTCGATCAAGGTTGACGGAAGGTTCGCTTAACCAACGTGCTGGTACACGATGAGGCTAGCTCCGGTCAGTTGTGTAAGAATGGAGGCACCGGAATGACCAATGTGAAGCACATCATCCGTGCGGCGAGGCTGGCGGGCGTGCTGGCGGCTGCGCTGGCAATTTCGGCTTGCGCCAGTAAGCCTGAGGAAAACGTCCAGGCAAACGCTGCGGGCATGGCAGCGCCTGGCAGCCAGCAGGACTTCGTGGTCAATGTCGGCGACCGCGTTTTCTTCGAAACCGATTCCACCGAACTGTCGGCGCAGTCGCGCGCCACGCTCGACAAGCAGGCGCAGTGGCTTAACACCTACAGCAACTACGGCCAGTTCACCGTCGAAGGCCACGCCGACGAGCGCGGCACGCGCGAATACAATCTCGCGCTCGGTTCTCGCCGCGCGCAGACTGTGCGTGATTATCTGACTTCGCGCGGGGTGGCGGCCAACCGCATACACACCATCTCCGACGGCAAGGAACGCCCGGTCGCGCTGTGCGACGACATTTCCTGCTGGTCGCAGAACCGCCGCGCGGTCACGGTGCTCGGCGCCAGTTCGTAAGACACCGGCGCCATTGTTTCGAAACTGTCA
>JBOHII010000316.1:0-11293 GCA_050725955.1 Pseudolabrys sp.
GGCGCGGGGGTGCTATGATTGCGCCATGCGAACCTTTGCACCGGGCCTGGCGTTGTTAGCCGCCTTGATGATGCCTGCCGGCGCCGCCGGGCGCCTGCCCGCGGGCTTCGTCTATCTGCGCGATATCGATGCCGGCATCGCCCAGGACATGCGCTATGCCGGCTCCAACAATTTCACCGGCCGCCCGCTGCCCGGCTACGGCGCCGCCGAATGCGTGCTGCGGCGCGACGTGGCGCAGGCGCTTGCCAAAGTGCAGGCCGACCTCGCGCGCGAACATTTGAGCCTGAAGGTCTATGACTGCTATCGCCCCGTGCGCGCGGTCGCCGCCATGGCGCGCTGGGCGCGGCAGCCGGAAAGCCCCGGCGCGCCGACCAAGCGTTTCTTTCCCGGCCTGGAAAAACGCCGCTTGTTCGCGCTCGGCTACATCGCCGCCCATTCGGCGCATTCGACCGGCACCGCGGTCGATCTGACGCTGGTGCAACGGGGAGCAGCGCCTGCAGCCCCGTTTGATGCCAAGGCGGCTTACGCGCCCTGCACCGCGCCCGCGACGCTGCGCGCACCCGACAATTCAATCGACATGGGCACCGGCTTCGACTGCTTCGACGCCAAGAGCCGCACACTCAGCCCGGCCATTTCGGCCGCGCAGAAACGCCGGCGGGCGACACTCGTCACCGCCATGCGCGCGCGCGGCTTGCACAATTATTTCCGCGAGTGGTGGCACTTCAGTTATGGGCCGCGCCCGGCTCGCCCCTACGATTTTCCGATCGAAGCGCGCTAACGCGCGCCCTCCCCGGCGGAAGACATCTGCGCCTGCGCCGCCGCTGCCGCTTCCCCCGCCTTCCATGATTCGATGAAGGCGCGAATGCGCCGCGCGAGCTCCATGCGGACCTCGTCGATGTTCTCCGGCACCGGATCGTCGTCCTCCTCGCGCGCGGGCGCACCGCGCGCCTCGCCCGCGCCAAACGCGGAGAGGTCGCGCAGGGTGCGCGTGAGAAGCGCGAGCATACGCACGTCGCGCTCGCGCTCCGGCGTTGCGCCCGCGGGGACGGCGAGCCGCTGCTCAATGTCGAAGACCTGCCGCTCGGCGGCGCGATAGAGCCGCGAGACGAGCGAGACGTGGCTCGCCGCGAGCGGCTTGCGGCGTTTGCCGACGACGACGCGCCGGCGCGGGATCGCCGGCAGCATGCGTCGACCCGGCTCGTCGCCGCCGACTGCCGTTTTATCGGTTGTCGGCCCCAAAAATGGCCCGCCGTCGAGCCAGTAGTAAAAGGTGCCGAGGCTCATGTCGCAGGCGGCGAGGATGCGCGAGACGGTGAATTTCTGGACGTACATGTCGCGCGCGCGCTCGATTTGATCGCGCGTTGGCGGGCGATAGGCGTCGGGGAGGATGGAGGCTGGGTGGGGCATGGCGGCGAATATAAGGAGCGGCGCCGGGGTGTCAAGGATTATATTCCTGACGTCACCCTACTCGGCCGCGTGGTGCGCCCGGTGCCTTTGCGCGCGGTCGTCCAGCCAGCCGAGGAACAATCCAAAGCCGGCGATCAACCCGGTCGCAAAGGCCAGCCACAGCAGCGCCAAGATTGCGTTCTGACTCATTCGCGCAGTCTCCTCAGAAATGTGCGGGCAAACAGATGTAGTCCCGCACCCAAGGCAAAACAACCAAATGCGATGGCAAACATATATCCGATGTCGATCGCGAGGGGCGTAAGCCTGTAGAGCAACGCTGCTGCCGGTGCGAACACACCTGCCGCCACGAGCGACGCAGCCAGCGCACTCAGCAAGCTCGCGGTCAGCTTCGTTTGCTCGTTCTGAACGAGGAACATGACACGCTCCGCCTACACAACGCTCTCAGCGCCCTTTCGGATGTTCCCGGCGCACGCCCTTGAATTTCGTGCCGTCCTCTTTCACGTCCATGAAGCGGCCGGTGTCGCTATCGCGCTTCACCCACTGCTCGGTCTTGGAATTGAATGTCTGCGATCGGTCGCGGACTTCGCCCTGTCGGTGATGATCGCCCTTGGGCGGATTCGTGGCCATGTTTTGCTCCGATGCTCAAGAACATATCATGAACCGCCTTGCGTGCGCTGTCAAGAATTTTCAACCGACCGCACACTAAAGCCTTTTAAACTTCCGAAGTTTACAACCCGAGACATAGTTGCCTAACGTCACTCGAAATGGACGCGCACATACCGCCTAATAGCCAATCCGAGCCAATCGAAAATTTCATTGCGCGTTGGCAAGGCCAAGAAGGCGGGCAAGAGCGCGCCAATTACGCGCTGTTCCTCACCGAGCTATGCGACGTGCTCGGCCTGCCGCACCCTGACGTTGCCAACGCATCTCATGAATTCAACGACTATGTCTTTGAGCGTGCTGTCAGGCGGCATCGCGATGAAGGCGAGTCGATCGGCCGCATCGATCTCTACAAGCGCAACTCCTTCGTGCTGGAAGCCAAGCAGAGCCGCTGGAAAGGCGAAAAGAAAGTTGCCGGCCAAGACGATCTGTTCGCGGCCGGCGAAGAGCCGGGCACGCGCGGCAAGCACGGCGCGCGCCGCGCCTGGGACGTGCTGATGCTCAATGCCAAACGGCAGGCGGAAGATTACGCCCGCGCGCTGCCGACCTCGCACGGCTGGCCGCCTTTCATTCTCGTCTGCGATGTCGGCCATTGCATCGAGGTTTATGCCGACTTTTCCGGTCAGGGAAAGAACTACACGCAATTCCCGGACCGGCAGGGCTTCCGCATCTATCTGGAGGATTTGCGCAAGGCCGAGGTGCAGGATCGCCTCAGACGCATCTGGCAGGAGCCGATTTCGCTCGACCCCACGCGCACGGCGGCCAAGGTCACGCGCGAGATTGCCGAACGCCTCGCAGCCGTATCGAAAGCGCTGGAAGCGAAGAAATACCCGGCCGAAGAAGTGGCGCATTTTCTCATGCGTTGCCTGTTCACGATGTTCGCCGAGGACGTCAAGCTCCTGCCGGAAAACAGCTTCTGTGAACTGCTCGCCGAATGCCGGCAGCATCCCGACAAATTCGTTCCTCTCCTCACCGATCTCTGGAAGTCGATGAACGAGGGCATCTTCGCCGCCTCGATCCGCACCAAGGTTCTCAAGTTCAACGGTAACTTGTTTGCCGAGGCCAAAGTGCTGCCGCTCGGCCGCGAGGAAATCGGCGAACTGGCGGAAGCCGCCAACAAGGACTGGCACGAAGTCGAACCGGCGATTTTCGGCACGCTCCTGGAACAGGCGCTCGATCCCGACGAGCGCCGCCGCCTTGGCGCGCACTATACGCCACGCGCTTATGTAGAACGGCTTGTCATCGCCACCATCATTGAGCCATTACGCGAGGACTGGCGCAACGTGCAAGCGGCGGCGGAAACCAAACGCGCTGCCGGCGACAAAAATGGCGCGGCCGATGAAGTGAAAGCCTTCCATGACAGACTGTGCGAAACGCGCGTGCTCGATCCCGCCTGCGGCACCGGCAACTTCCTCTATGTGTCGATGGAGTTGATGAAGCGGCTGGAAGGCGAAGTGCTGGAAGCGTTGGTCGATCTCGGCGGACAGGAAGCGCTGCGCGGGCTGGGTCAGCACACAGTCGACCCGCACCAGTTCTTGGGCATGGAGATCAATCCCCGCGCGGCAGCCATCGCCGAACTCGTGCTGTGGATCGGTTATCTGCAATGGCATTTCCGCATCAAAGGCGGCATCCCCGACGAGCCGATCCTGCGCAAGTTCAAGAATATCGAAGTCAAGAACGCGGTGCTGGCCTGGGAAGGCTATCCGTCGCCGCGATTCATCGATCATAAAGAGGCTTATCCCAATCCGAAGCGGCCCACTTGGCCGACGGCGGAATTCATCGTGGGGAATCCGCCGTTCCTTGGCAAGGGCGTCTTTATGCGTGACGCATTTGGAGCTGCCTACGTCGAAGCACTTGCAGAAGCACATCCGACTATGAATGCGTCGGCCGATTTTATAATGTATTGGTGGGATATTTCAGCTGACTTGTTGGTGCGTAAAGGCACCACGCTTCGTCGATTTGGACTCGTCACGACGAATTCCATAACTCAAGTGTTCAGCCGGCGCGTATTGGAAAAACACCTAAAGGCTAAAAAGCCAATTTCCCTGGCAATGGCTATCCCGGATCACCCCTGGACAAAAGCCACTCAGGATGCCGCAGCCGTTCGGATCGCAATGACTGTTGGCGAATGCGGAGACCGTATTGGCCTTCTTCAGGAGGTCACGACGGAGTCCCATCTCGACACCGATGAACCGACGATCGCTCTGCGATCTAGGCAAGGCAATATCAACGCAGATCTCACGATTGGAGTCGACGTGACTTCCGCGACGCCACTTCTTTCAAATGAAGGGTTGTCATCGATGGGGCCCGCGCTTGGTGGTCGAGGATTCGTACTCAGTAAATCAGAGGCGGGACATCTAACCTCCAACCACTCGACACAATGGCTAAAGAGACTAACCACGGGAAAGGACATTACCGAACAGCATCGAAATCGCTATGTTATCGATGTTCGGCAATATGAAGATGAGGGATCGCTCCGAAATGCGCTTCCAAAGGTGTACCAGCACCTGAAACAAACGGTATTTCCTGAGCGATCCATCAACAACGACCCGCGACTTAGAAATTATTGGTGGCGATACAGACGTTCAAATGAAATCTATTTTGGCGCTGTCTCCGATCTGGCGCGATTCATAGCGACGGGCGGCCCGACTACCAGATTCCGCGCTTCGGCAAGGCGCTCGACAAGATGGCGGCGAAGGAAGAGCAGATCGAAGCCGCTCTCGGCATCGAGGAGAAAGGCGCCAAGAAGCTCTCCTTCCCCACCGATGCTGTCGGCCAGACCGCAGCGGTGTTCGCCGCGCTTGCCGCGTCGAAAGGCGTCATCACGGTCGCCGACATCGCCGTTGGCTTCCGCAAAAGCAAGAATCTGGAAACGACGATTGCCGGCGTACTCGCTTCGCTGACGCGCCTCGGCCATGTCACCACCAAAGACGGAAAAACCTTCAATATCCGCCGCGCGGCCTAAAGCGATTTGCGCGGACGCACTAACGCCCCAGGCACCGCGTCAAGCCCGCTTTTACCTTCGCCGCATCGGCCCGCGACAGCTTGCCGACGCGCCGCGCGACGATGTCGTTGTCCAACGTGAACAGCTTGAATCGGACCACGGATGGGGCGGACAGGCCCGCGCGATCGAGGTCCGAAATGGACACGTCGCTCGGCCAACGCGTGAACGCGGCCGTCGTGATCATGGCCATGACGGTGGCGCCATGCGCATCGTTGAAGGCGCGCCCGGACAGCACCAGCGCCGGCCGTGGCTTGGCGCGCGCGCGATCGATGAACGGAAACAGGACGACGGCGACGTCAAACCGTTCACAGATCGTCATAGGCTTTGGCGTCTTCCGGTGACGACCATTCGGCGAGATTGGCCGACAGGGAGCGCAGCCAGTCAGCGTCCGTGGCGCCCTTGCGGCGCTCCAGGGCCTTCAGGCTCTTCCGGCGTCCGCCGCGTTTGATCCGCGCCACCGCCAGATGCTGGTCCTCGATATCCTCGATATGCCGCAGGATCGCCTCGCGCGCGTAAAAGCTCTTGGTGCGGCCGGTCTTCTTGGCAAGCGCGCCGAGGCGCTTTTCGATCGCGGGCGGCAGGCGAAGGGCAAGCATAGGGCGAACTCCTATCTGCTATACATGTATAGCAAATTCCGACTCAGTGCAATTAGCCGCGCGCCTGCCGTTGACTTTTAACGGCGCTGCGGCGCGCCCTCATTTCCCTTTGACGGCCCGCGTGCGCGCCCCTTTCGGCCACTTCCCCGGCCAGCTGACGATGTAATCCTCCAGCTTGTCGTCCGGCACGTCCTTCTCGCTGGCGCTCACGCGCCCGCGCACCGAGACGCCGGCCTGGTGCACCGTCTCCGGGTCGCCGGAAATCAGCGGGTGCCACCAGTAGAGGTCGCGCCCCTCCGCCACCAGGCGATAGCCACAGGTTGGCGGCAGCCAGGAAAGCCTGCGCACATTGCGCGGGGTCAGCCGCACGCAGTCCTTCACGCGCGCCTGGCGGTGGGCATAGTCGGTGCAACGGCAGGTGTCGCCGTCGAGCAGCCGGCAGCCGACATCGGTGAACACGGTCTTGTTGGTGTCGGCGTCGATCAGCTTGTTCAGGCAGCAGCGGCCGCAGCCGTCGCACAGGCTCTCCCATTCGGCGCGCGTCATCTCGCCCATGCGTTTGGTGCGCCAGAACGGGGCGGGTTGATCGGGCATCGCGGGCTCCTTCTGCGGGCCTTGTAACGCCTGGGAGCGATTCCGTCATGGCCGGGGCTCAAATGTCATTGCCCCCGCGAAGGCGGGGACCCGTAGCCCTAGTCCGTCCGCATCTTAAGTACCGGGGTTATGGGTTTCGGCCCTCGCCAGCGCTCGGCCGGGACGACAGCCGGGAAAGGGCCCAATTTCCCCGCAATTTCCGTTCACCTTGGCATGTATTAACCGCACCGGCAGCCTTGGCCCTTATCCTGCCGATCGGCTAAAATTGCGATCCGGCGGCGATCCGCCCCAAGCCTGAACGAGCGAGACCCCTTGCGCGACCTTTTTCCGGCCGATTGGAAGCCGAAAATCAAAAAGCTGATGCTCGGCTTCGACGCGCGCGTCGATTCCGGCCTGTTCCGCAGCTTTACCGGCTTGCGCGAGAGCTATGAGCGCTTTTCCACCTTCATGGACCGCTTCCACGTCGCGGGCTGGGCGCGCTGGCTGAGCGAACTCACCTCGGAAGCGGCCACCTTGGGAACCGCCGGCGCGGTGCTGATGCTGGCGCTCGCCATCCCCGCCTTTCGCGAGACCTCGGACAACGACTGGCTGAAGAAGTCGGAACTGGCGGTGACCTTCCTCGACCGCTACGGCAACGAGGTCGGCACCCGCGGCATCCGCCACAACGATTCGGTGCCGCTCGACCAGTTCCCCGATGCCCTGATCAAGGCGGTGCTCGCCACCGAGGATCGCCGCTTCTACGACCATTTCGGCATCGACATCAGCGGCACCGTGCGCGCGTTCGTGACCAATGCGCGCGCGGGGGGTGTGGTCCAAGGCGGTTCTTCTCTGACGCAGCAGCTCGCTAAGAACCTGTTTTTGAACAACGAGCGCACGCTCGAACGCAAGATCAAGGAAGCATTCCTGGCGCTATGGCTGGAAGCGCGCCTGACCAAGAACGAGATTCTCAAGCTTTATCTGGACCGCGCCTATATGGGCGGGGGTGCCTTTGGCGTCGACGCCGCCGCTCAATATTATTTCAACAAGTCGGCGCGCGACGTGAATCTCGCGGAAGCCGCCATGCTCGCCGGCCTGTTTAAGGCGCCGTCGAAATTCTCGCCCAACGTCAACCTGCCGGCCGCGCGCGCACGCGCCAACGTGGTGCTCGACAATCTGGTCGAAGCTGGCTTCATGACCGAAGGCCAAGTGTTCGGGGCCCGCCGCAATCCGGCTACCCCCGTGGATCGGCGCGACGACCGTGCGCCCAATTATTATCTCGATTGGGCATTCGACGAGATGAAGAAGCTGGTCGACACGTTCCCTAAATCGATGACCGAGCGCGTCTTCGTGGTGCGCACCGCGCTCGATCCCAATTTGCAAAACGCCGCCGATACGGCGGTCGAAAACTCGCTGCGGCAATACGGGCAGGAATATAACGCCAACCAGGCCGCCGCCGTACTTATGGCCGTCGACGGCTCGGTGCGCGCCATGGTGGGCGGTCGCGATTACGGCGCCAGCCAATTCAACCGCGCCACTGACGCAATGCGCCAGCCCGGCTCTTCGTTCAAGCCATACGTCTATGCCACCGCCCTCGAACACGGATTCAAACCGAGCTCGATCGTGGTCGATGCACCGATCTGCCTCGGCAACTGGTGCCCGCACAATTACGGCAACAGCTATGGCGGCTCGATGACGCTGATCAATGCGCTTACCCATTCGATCAATACCATCGCCGTGCGCCTGTCGGTTGCGGTCGGCGACGGCAATCCCAAGCTCGGCCGCGCGCGCATCATCCAGACCGCGCACGATATGGGCATCACCACCCCCCTCCCTGACACGCCGTCGCTGCCGATCGGCGCGGACGCGGTCAGACTGATCGACCACGTCGGCGCCTACGCAACCTTTCCTAACCTTGGCAAGGCTGTGAAGCCGCATGCCATCCTCGAAGTGCGCACCGGCAGCGGCGAACTGGTCTGGCGCTACGATCGCGACGGCCCGAAGCCGCGCCAGGTTCTGCCGCCTAAAGTGGCGCAAGACATGATTACGATGATGAACAGCGTCGTCGAAAACGGCACCGGCCGGCGTGCGCGTCTCGACGGTATCGTCGCGGCCGGCAAGACCGGCACCACCAATGCTTATCGGGATGCCTGGTTCATGGGCTACACCGGCAACTTCGTTTGCGGCGTGTGGTTCGGCAACGACGACTATCAGCCGACCAACCGAATGACCGGCGGCTCGTTGCCGGCGATGACGTGGCACAGCATCATGGAATATGCGCACCAGGGCATCGAGATCAAACAGCTTCCAGGAATTCCCGTGCCGCACGATCGCCAGCCGGCCGTTGCCGAGAACAAAGCTAAATCCAACGAGCCGCCGCCGCCGCCGCGCCCCACCGTGCTCACCAAGCGCGGAGCCGACATCCTGGTCCATGTCGAGCGGATGATGGATGAGGCCAACCGAGCCATGGGACCGCTGCGACCGACCGTTTCGACCGAAAAGATGAAACAGGCCGAGGGGCCGCTTAAAGGCAACGCCCTCGCCACCGCGCTGGAAGGGCACGCGTTCGGCAGCAGCAACTGAATAGCCGCTCGGGTGCGCCCGGCGTAGTCTCCAATTCGCGAATCAAAGTCTCCACACCGCCAGCGGATCGAAACGTGCGGTTGCTTCTCGGATCGCTATTTGCCCTCGTTGTCGCGGCCGGCGTCGGCCTCGGTGCGACATATCTCGCGCTCATCCGCGGCGCCGCCTTCGGTCCGCTGACGATCGGCAGTTGGACGGCCTGGCCGAAGACGGGCACGGCAGATGCTGACCCTTATGCGCAGGCGGAGATCGCCCGGATCGGGCGCTTGCCGACCGCCCTCGGCGACGGCGTCGCCTTTACGGCATCGAGCGACGACGACGGCCGCACGCTCGACGGGCGATGCGACGTCGTGCTGACCGGCGTCACGCCGGCGGCGCGCTTCTGGACGCTCACGCTCTACAACCCTGAGGGCGAACTGGTGGCCAATTCGCTCAACCGCTTCGGCTTCACCAGCCAGGAAATCATCCGTCACGCCGACGGCAGTTTTGAGATCGTGGTGGCGCCACGCGCCAATCCCGGCAACTGGCTGCCGACCGGCGGCATCGAGCGCTATATCCTTTTGCTGCGACTCTACGATACGGCGGTCGGCGTTTCGACCAAAGCCGGCCGTGAAGTACCTATGCCGGCCGTCAATGTCAGGAGCTGCCCATGATCCGATGGCTGCTCCTGCTTTTGGGCGGCGCCTTGCTGGGCGGGATCGTGCACCTGGCAACGATCATCATACTGCCGCGCACCGCCACGCAGGACGCCTATTCGCGATTGGCGCGCAGCGCCCCGGTCAATACAGTGACCGTGCTTGCGGCCCCAACGCCGGCCTCCGCCCCGATGCCGTTCATGGACCCGGCTTTCGCCAGCGCGGTTTGCCGCTACGATCTTTCGCAGGGGCCATTGAAACTCAGCGTCCCGGTTAGCCCTGCCTATACTTCGGTCTCGTTCTATACGCGCTACGATGTGGCTTACTACGCCATCAATGACCGCGCCGCAGGCCGCCGCGTGATCGAGCTCGATCTCATGACAACCGAGCAGCACAACCAGATGCCGGAGGACGAGGACATCACCGCCGCTGACCGCCTGATCGTTGAATCCCCGACGCTCACCGGTTTGATCGCGATACGTGCGCTGGCCCCGGAACCCGGATTGATGTCTGTGGCACAAAACACCATTGCCGCCGCTAAATGCACGCGCGCGGACGAAACAAACCCGCCCAATTAGTCAGCGAACAGTGACCAGGTTCTGCTCGCGCATCCAAGTCGGAGCCGGGCGCCGATAGCGCGCGATCAGGTCTTGCAATCGATTGAGCGTGCGCTCGACGTCGGCCGCCTGCGGCGTCGGCGTTTCGATGACCAGGTGCTCGAGCGCAAAACGATAGGACACCAGGCGCTCACTCAGTTTGGCGCGCACCATGGAAACGATGGCCGCGTTTTCGTTGACGCGCCGCTCGGCATTTCTTTGTTCGCTCGACGACCGGGTCGAGACATAGCTCAAGCTCCTCTGGCGCACGCGATCGATGTCGAGCACGCGCGAGGCCGTTTCGAAGAACTGCGGCAGCCGCGTAATGTCGTTGCGGATATCGTCGTTGAGCTTACCGTAGCGCGCCGACGGAGAGCGAAAATGCGACGACATCAGGTGGCTCGCATAGGCCGTGCGATCGAAAATCGCCCGGCGATCGGCACCCGCAACCCCGTATTCGGAGAGAACGGAGTACCATTGCTGGCGGCTATAGGGCGGCTCGATCAACGGGTAAGCAAGATCGCGCAACTGCCGTTCGTCGTCGGTCCGCTCGAAGCGCGATGGCCAGGTTGGCTGTCCCGCGATGGCGTCATTGGGCGACCCAATCGTGAATGTCGTCGCGCACCAACGAGGGCCGCACTTCCCCGAAATCGCCGTTTGCACATCCTCCGAGTAGCAACAATACCGCCAATGCAATAACGCGCCGGCGCCGAATGGCAGCCCGCGTCACCGGCAATAGCGGATTTCTCATAAATGGCTCAAGGCCGGTTGAATTCAGCGCGCGATACGGCGGCGGCGGCGGCGGCCCGGCGTGCTGCCGGTGCCCGGTTCGAGGCCGTTGGAATCGTCCGGGTCCCGCTCGACGCGGATTACCGGAAGAATAATGACGGTGGCGGGTTCCGTGTTGGCGTCGACATATTTGCCGCCGCGCGCATAGCCCGCTTCGTCGGGGAATCGGATGACTTGGCCCATTGCAACCCCCTTGCCGCCGCGGCGTAGAGCCTTGTTCGGACCTGCCGGGTCGGCGCCTTGTTGCAATTAAACGGGCTGCAAGGTTAACGGTCTGTTAAAGCTAAACCATTGTTCTAAAAAAGCTTCCTGCGCACCGCGCATTTCACCGCTGGCCTGGGAGGACTCGAACCTCCAATCAGACCGTTATGAGCGAGCCTCCTAGCCCGCACGATCCTGAAAATTCAAACACTTAAGCTAACGATCGATGACGCTTGTTCTCGTTCGGTGCAC
>JBOHII010000317.1:0-7614 GCA_050725955.1 Pseudolabrys sp.
CGATAGAGTATACTGTATCCGGTTTGTCTTATCCATTTTGAGGGCTGGGCCGTGTATTCATAAAATCGGTCCCGTAAGCGCCGCTCGCTGAATGTCCCGACACCGAGCAGTTGTTCAAAGCCATTGCGCCCGACCGGCGCGACGATGCCGGACTCGGCAAGGTGGTCACGGATCGCGCATCGTTCTTCTGCCGTTTGACGTTAGGCTGGTTTACCCTCAACAGCGGCCATGGGCGGCGCATTCACGAGAGCGTTTGGCTGCCCGTTGATGAGTTCGCGCCCTAGTTGATCGTCCGCTCGGCGTAAGATGAATCGAGCGAGAAGGCGGGAACCTCGATATCGAAATGCTCGCCCGCCGCCGTCACCATGCCGTAACTGCCCGCCATGAAGCCGGACGGCGTGGGCAACGGCACGCCGCTGGTATATTCGAACGACTCGCCTGGCTTGAGCGTCGGTTCCTCGCCCACCACGCCCGCACCTTTGACTTCCTGCAGCCGTCCCAAGGCGTCGGTGATGCGCCAATGCCGCGTCTTGAGTTGCACCGTCTCGCGCCCCAGATTGGCGATGTCTATCGTGTAGGCCCAGAAGTAATAGCCGTTGCCCGGCGACGACCGCTCCGAAACGAAGCGGGGCGTCACCGTGACCTCGATTTTGCGTGTTACGGCGCGGTACATTTACCTGAGGGCCAAACTATTTAGGTTGGCGGGGCTTGCCATTCGGTCTTGGCCCGGGATTATGGCCGAAAGCGCGCACGAAAGAAAAGCCGTTCATGGCCCCGGTAACGACCGAACGCGATCTCCGGCTTGATTTGTTCCGCGGCATCGCCCTCTGGCTGATCTTCCTCGACCACATTCCGTCCAATGCGGTGAGCTGGATCACCATCCGCAATTATGGATTCAGCGACGCCACCGAAATCTTCGTCTTCATCTCCGGCTATACCGCAGCCTTCGTCTATGGACGCGCGATGCGCGAGCACGGTTTCATCGTCGCCAGCGCCCGCGTGCTCAAGCGCGCCTGGCAGATCTACGTCGCGCATATGTTTTTGTTCGTGATCTATTTCGCGGAAATCGCCTATGTCGCGTCGAGTTTCAAAAATCCGCTCTATACGGAAGAAATGGGCGTGCTCGATTTCCTGCAGAACCCCGACGTCACCATTCTCCAGGCGCTGTTGTTGAAGTTCAAACCGGTGAACATGGATGTGCTGCCGCTGTACATCGTGCTGCTGCTGGGGTTTGCGCCGATGCTGTGGCTGTTGCTGCGCGCGCCGTCGTTTGCGCTCGCCAGTTCCGCGGTGGTCTATGCGCTGACCTGGTGGTTCGGCTGGGCCATCCCGGCCTATCCGCACGGCACTTGGGTGTTCAATCCGTTCGCCTGGCAATTGCTGTTCGTGTTCGGAGCCTGGTGTGCGCTGGGCGGCGCGCAACGCCTTTCGCGCTGGATCAATTCGCCGGTGGTGGTCTGGCTTGCGGCGGCCTATGTGCTGTTCGCGTTCTGCATCGCCATGACCTGGTATTTCCCGCGTCTTGGTGTGTTCGTGCCGAAATTCGTCAGCGATGCGATCTATCCGATCGACAAGCCCAATCTCGACGTGTTGCGCATCCTGCATTTTTTATCGCTGGCAGTGATCACGGTGTGGTTCGTGCCGCGCAACTGGCCGGCATTGCGGTCGCCTTTATTCTGGCCGGCGATCGTCTGTGGCCAGCATTCGCTGGAAACCTTCTGCCTCGGCGTGTTCCTGGCCTTCGCCGGCCATTTCGTCTTTACCGAAGTGTCCAACCGGCTGCTCACCCACGTCATCGTCAGCGTCACCGGCATCGCCATTATGGTGGCCGCGGCGGCGTTGATTTCGTGGTATAGACGCATCGAACGGCAAGGGCCGGGGCCGCGTCCGCCTGCGATCAAGCCGGGCTACGCGGGGGGCGACGCATGACGGGCCGCGTTCTACTATCGCTGGCATTGCTGGCGCTGGCTGCTCCGGCCAATTCGCAGAATTTGGCCCAGCATCAGGCCGAGTGCCGCGTCGCCGACCAGCAAATCGAGCGCGATTTTCCGCTGCCGCGGGTTGCCCGCGCGCTCGGTGCCAAACGCCTCGACATCCTTGTGGTTGGCGCCGGCTCATCGCTGCTGCCGGGGCCGAGCGGGCCGAAAAATGCCTACCCCGCGCGGCTGCAAATCGCGCTCGCCGAGAAGCTGCCGAGTGTTGCCGTGAAGGTGACAACCGACGTGACGGCGCGCCGGACCGCCGCCGAGATGGTGACGACGATGGCGCCGGCCTTGGCGGCGGCAAAGCCCACGCTGATGGTCTGGCAGACCGGAACGGTCGACGCCATGCAGTCGATCGACACGGATCAATTCAGGGCGGCGCTCGAAAGCGGTATTAACATTGCACACGCCGCGGGCGCCGATGTCGTCTTAATCAACTCGCAGTACAGTCCGCGTACCGAATCGATGATTGCCCTTGGGACTTATGCTGAAAACATGCGTTGGGTTGCACTGCAGCAAGAAGTGCCGCTGTTCGACCGATTCAGCATCATGAAGCTTTGGGCCGATCTCGGGACGTTCGACTTGTATTCGGCCACGAAAAAACTTGACATGGCCGAGCGAGTTCATGATTGCATAGGACGATTACTAGCCGATTTCGTCATCGAAGCGGCGAAACCAGAAGAGCCGCATGCCGAGCCCGGTCGCTAGGGGTAATTTGGGGGAAACTGACGTGCTGGGAATTAACCTTGCCCGCCGGGCGATGCGGCGGGCCGCTGCTGCCGCGCTGTTTGCGCCACTGCTTGCGACGCCACTGCTTGCAACATTGTCGTTTCCGCTCGCGGCGCGCGCCGAGCCGCCGACGCCGACCTGCGATACGCCGCTCGAACTGACCCGGCTCGCCAATCCGCTGCCGCACTTTGCGCAAAAACTTGTAACCGGCGGTGCGATCACCATCGTCGCCATCGGCTCCTCGTCGACCGCCGGTTCGGGCGCAAGTTCGCCGGCCAACAGCTATCCGAGCCAGCTCGCGCTCGAGCTCAAAAAGCGGTTTCCGAAAAATTCGATCACCGTCATCAACCGCGGCGTCGGCGGCGAAGAAGTCGCCCAGATGCTCAAACGTTTCGAATCCGCTGTGGTGGCGGTCAAGCCCGATCTGGTTCTGTGGCAGCTCGGCACCAATTCGGTCATCCGCAATCACAAGCCCGTCGACCACGGCGCGGCGATCCGCGACGGCATCAACAGGATCCGCTCGACCGGCGCCGATGCCGTGCTGATCGATCCGCAATTCGCGCCGAAAGTAATCGCGAAGCCGGAAGCCGACCATATGGTCGAATTGATCGCCTCAACCGCAAAGGCGGCGGACGTCGACCTGTTTCGCCGCTTCGACGTGATGAAGCACTGGTACAACGACGACCACTTGAAGTTTGAGACGTTCGTGTCGCGTGACGGGCTGCATATGAACGACTGGAGCTACGCCTGTCTTGCCAAAGGCCTTGGCCAGGCGATCGCCGAGGCCGCCGAGCGGCCGGTCATGTCGGCGAGAAACATACCGCATTTGCTGCCGTAAACTTCTCAGCCTAATTCCGGATTGAATTGCTCGTTCTCGTTCCCGCTTGCGCGGGAATGAGCGATTCTAATTCCTCAGACCGCATCCAGCGCCGGCAGAATGTCCTCGATCAGGTCGTCGGGATGCTCAAGGCCGGCCGAGAAACGCACCAGTCCATCGCCAATGCCGAGTTCGGCGCGCTGCTCGGGCGTTAGCCGCTGATGCGTCGTCGTCGTCGGATGCGTGACCAGGCTCTTGGCGTCGCCGAGATTGTTGGTGATGCCGATGAGCTGCAGGGCGTTGAGGAAGCGGAACGCACCCTGCTTGCCGCCCTTGACCTCGAACGAGCACAGCGTCGAGCCGGCACGCATCTGTTTGGCGATGACCGCGGCCTGCGGATGATCCTTGCGGCCGGGATAGATCAGCCGGCTGATCTTCTTGTGGCCGTCGAGCGCGGCCGACACCGCAGTGGCGTTTTCGGTCTGCCGTTGCACGCGCACCGGCAGCGTCTCCAGCCCCTTGAGCAGCACCCAGGCATTGAACGGCGACAGCGACGGTCCGGTCTGCCGGATCACCTGGTGCACGTGGTCCATGATGAATTTTTCGGAACCCAGGATGACGCCGCCGAGCACGCGGCCCTGACCGTCGATGTGCTTGGTGGCCGAATAGACCACGCAGTCGGCGCCGAGCGCGAGCGGGCTTTGGTAGAGCGGCGTGGCGAACACATTGTCGACTACCAGCTTGGCGCCGGCGGCGTGCGCGATCTCGGCGACCGCGGCAATGTCGTAAACCTCCAGCACCGGATTGGTCGGCGTCTCCATGAAGAACGCCTTGGTTTCCTTGCGCACCGCCTTTTTCCAGGCGCCGAGGTCCTTGCCGTCAACCAGCGTCGAGGTAACGCCGAAGCGCGGCAACCATTCTTCGATCACCCAGCGGCAGGAGCCGAACAGCGCCTTGGCGGCGACCACGTGATCGCCCGCGCGCACCAGACCCATTAGCGCGGTGGTGACGGCCGCCATGCCGGTCGCGGTTGCGCGCGCAGCCTCGGCGCCTTCGAGGGCGGCCATGCGTTGCTCGAACATGCTTAAGGTCGGGTTGGAATAGCGCGAATAGACGTAACCGGGCGCCTTGCCGGAGAAACGCGCCTCGCATTCCTCGGCGCTCGGATAGACATAGCCTTGCGTAAGAAACAGCGCCTCGGAGGTTTCGCCGAACTGGGAGCGCAGCGTTCCGGCGTGCACCAGGCGGGTTTCCGGGCGATAGGTCTTTTGGGTCGACGACATGCGTGCCTCCTAGACCACCTGAACGGCCAAATAAAAACCGGCCGGAGAATAATCTCGGCCGGGCACACGCGTCCCCGGCCTTTTAGCGATTTATTTTACGTGGCTGCAAGCCGGCCGGCTCAAATGACCACGGGATAAGGCGTTTGTAGCGGGAAGCCCCGCTTCCCGTCAAGCCACTCCTCGGGTTAGATCGCCTCCTCAGGATGAGGAAAGAAGCCGAGGCTCATCGTGGCACTCTCATTCGCCATCGAGGACAAGGGCATCCTGCCCGACCGCATGATTGGGCAGCTTGCCGCGGCCGGCGGGATTCTGCCGTCGACCGATTTCGTGCCCGAGCAGATCCAGCCTGCGAGCCTCGATTTGCGGCTGGGCGAAGTCGCCTATCGGGTGCGCGCGAGCTTCCTGCCCGGCTCAACCACGGTCGCCCAGCGCATCGACGAATTGAAGCTGCACGAATTCGCCCTGACCGACGGCGCCGTTCTGGAAACCGGCTGCGTCTATATCGTGCCGCTGCTGGAAAGCCTGGCGCTGCCCGACGAAATTTCCGCCGCCGCCAATCCGAAAAGCTCAACCGGCCGGCTCGACGTGTTCACGCGGGTCATCGCCGACGAGACTCGCGGTTTTGACCGCGTCGAGCCCGGTTATCACGGCCCGCTCTATGCCGAGATCAGCCCGCGCACCTTCCCGGTGCTGGTGCGTGAGGGCTCGCGGCTTTCGCAAATCCGTTTCCGCCACGGTCATGCGCTGCTCGATGCGCCCGCGCTGCGCGCGCTGCATGCGCGCGAGCGGCTGGTGGACTCCGACGACGCCGATGTGAGCGAAGGCGTCGCCGTCGGCGTCGATCTATCGGGGCTGGGTCCGGGCGGCCGCGTCGGCTATCTCGCCAAGCGGCATACCGGACTGATCGACGTCGAGCGGCGCGGCGGTTATTCGATCCTCGATTTCTGGGAGCCGATGCAGGCGCGCCCCGACAAGAGCCTGATCCTCGATCCCAACGAATTCTACATTCTGGCTTCCAAGGAAGCCGTGCAGGTGCCGCCCGACTACGCCGCCGAGATGGTGCCGTTCGATCCGCTGGTCGGCGAATTCCGCGTGCACTATGCCGGCTTCTTCGATCCCGGCTTCGGCTATGCCGGCGCCGGCGGCAAGGGCGCGCGCGCCGTACTGGAAGTGCGCTAGCGCGAGGTGCCGTTTATTCTGGAGCACGGCCAGATCGTCGGCCGCCTGGTGTACGAGAAGATGCTCGCCAAGCCCGACAAGCTTTATGGGACAGGCATCGGCTCGAATTACCAGGCGCAGAGTTTGAAGCTGTCGAAACACTTCAAGGCAGCGTGAGGCGCGGGAACCAGCACGCCGAACCCGGCGTTGAGATCGCGAAACGGCTGGAGACCCGCGATGTCTTTCGCTTTACGATATATGACGAACGGCAGCCCGCGTTGCTGCGCCTATTGCCGCGAGCCTTTGCGCCAGGAGGCGCACCGGCGCGGTGATCGCTATTTCTGCAACGAATTATGCGCCGATGCCTGCGGCGAAATGTTAATCCGTCATCCCGCCGACGACGACGGCGCGCCTTGTCTGTCATTGGTGCGCGATCAAGCCGCCTGATGCCATTGCCTGCCCCCCGCGCTTGTGCGATTTTTGCCGCCTGGCGCGGGCGTAGTTCAATGGTAGAACGGCAGCTTCCCAAGATTTTCTTAACCCTTTCGTCAGCTAGAATTTGCTGATTTTCCTGGAAAAGCGCACATAAAGTGCAGGTGCTGGAAGTCCATCGTTCCAGCTAAATTCCAGGTAAGTTCGTGGCCACCAAAACACGCGATCCGATGGCGGACCTCGGCCCCGGCTTCGTGCCGGACGCGCCGGACATTTCGCCTGACTATCGGCCGCCCAAAGCGCAGGGCAAGCGCAAGACGATCAAATTCAAACTCGATTTGACCGATGCGCGAATTGAAGCGCGGTGGGATTTCAGAGAGGACTACGAGACTGGACTTATTAGGACGATCATCCTGCACGACTTTGGCCATGTGCGCAGTGTGCCGGGCTTGCGTTGTCGCCTTGGCCTACGCTCAGCAACATGGGTTTTTTATCGTGACGTGCTCGATCATGGCGAACGAAAAATCACAAGCAAGACGTTAGGACACTGGCCGCGCATGAACACCGAAGCCGCCCGTAAGGCGGCGGAAATCATCGCCGGTCGATTGTCGGGCGGAGCATTCGAGCCGAGCCGCGACAAAGCCAAAAAATTCGCCGACGCCTTTGCCGATTATTTGGATTATCTGGAGGCGAAAGCGAGCGACGACGGTAAGGATTTGCCGGACGGCACGTCCCGATGGTCGCGCAACGTCAGGCGGCTCGGCAAGTCGCTCTTGCTTCCGAAGTGGGGCGAATGGTCATTGCTCGACATGAGCAAACGACGTGCAGACGTTGCCGACTGGCACACGAAAATCGTGAAATCAAAATCGACTGGCGTCACGTCGGCGAACCATGCGGTACGGATCATCCGCGCGATCTATTTGCGCGAGGCCAGAAAGGATGACTCGCTGCCAGGCGACCCTACCAAATTGCCAAGCGCAGCCGTCACCATGCGCCGGGAGAATTGGCAAAAACAAAAAGCGACAGACAAGCCGGGCTTGGAATTCAATGACTTCCCGAAATGGCTTGCCGCATGGCGCGAGCTTCCGCCGCTGCGCCGCGCTTACCATTTGACAGCACTTCTTACCGGCGCGAGGCCTGGTGAACTTGCCCGGACGACTTGGGACAACCTCGATTTGAAGGCGTACACGCTCACCATCGGCAACAGCAAGGC